>DATDEW010000097.1:0-4598 GCA_036522935.1 Kapaibacterium sp. (SeqCode) | reverse complement strand
AGAAAAGGGACTCTTACTCTCAAAGATCTTATCCTTCCGGTTATCTACGGCTTTCGGAAGAAATGTCCTGTCTGCAAAGAAGCAAGCATATTCGGTAAAGGGAAAAAGTACTGGACGATGGTAGATCATTGTCCGAACTGCGGCGTGAAGTTCGTCCGCGAGACGGGTGAGTACATCGTAGCAATGTATATCAATGTCTTCGCAACGGAGATCATCTTTATCTCCGGATATTTTCTGCTCGATCATTACTACGACCTCGCTGTCCTTACCCAACTTCTTATCTGGGTGCCGTTCAGCTTCTTCTTTCCGGTGTGGTTCTATCCTCGCTCGAAGGGAATGTGGGCTGGGGTTCTTTCACTCATGGGGGGACTTTATCCGGACTAACTTCGTTTTATTATCTGTATGAAAAAGCTATTTTACTCGTCAGTCGCTTTCGCACTCTCCGCTCTTATTTGGGCAGAGCAGGCATTTGCACAGGCATGTCCGATGTGCAAAGAGTCTGCCGCAAATCAAGGACCACGCCTTGCTGAAGGTTTTCAGCATAGCATCTATGCAATGGTCTTCCTTCCTGCTGTGCTGGTAAGCTCTGTTTCTATCTTCGTTATCAAAGCTTCCTACATGAAGAAACATCCTGATACGAAACTCGGTACGTTCGGGATATTGAAGGAGTATATTAAGGAGAAGAGGAGTCGGTAGTCTTTAGCGGGGAAATTATGCTCTTGAGGTTAGGGCTCTGAGTTCAGTTATCTTCCTCGAGCACTCTGCTATCTCCTGCAGTATCGTTTCATAGTCTCCGTTTGAGATTGCTAACTGTATCTTCAGTTCTTCCCGCTTCTTTGTAAGAACGTCTGCCGTGATCATTGCTGTTGCATGACGGACCGTTACCGATACACGCTCTTCGATATCATCAGAATACTTCTCCCACTCTGTACTTAACCGGTTTTTATTGGTCAAGACCGAGGTAACCAATTCAATGATATTCTTATCATCACGATACGCCTCAATGATAGCACCTGCAGATTCATTCTCACCATGGTCTTCATACTTGCGCATGCAATGACGGATAACTGACGATACATAAAGATTCTCGATGAGATTCATATCGAAGTCCACTTCAATAACAACTTTGTATGAAGTTGCCGTATCATCAAGGAATGCACGAAGCATGATAAGCTCCGAGCGTGTCGGCGGGGCGTTGACCTCCATCGGCGGCGCATCATAGTTCGGATCACTCTGCATCCTTGCGTCGCGCTCTATTTCTTTCTTTACATACTCTCTCTTTTGCTTGCCCGTCTGCTTCTGCATTTCGGATAGAAGCATCGTCTGCGAAAGCCGATACTTCTCTGCGATGCGGTGAATGAAAAACTCTTGCTTTATTGCATCAGGTATCTTCGCGATCGACTCTACTATTGAGCGGATAGAGCGTGCTGAGCTTTCAGGTGATGCGAAGCCGCCCTGCTCTGCAAGTATCTGTGCCTTTGTCTCGATGAACGAAGTGCGGTTTATCAGTTGGCGCTCAAAGCCTTCTTTGCCTTCTTTCTGAACAAATGAGTCAGGGTCTTCCCCTGCCGGTAAAACGATAGTGCCTACATCAAACCCCGCCGCAAGTGCAAGCTCGATGCCACGAAGCGCAGCATTCTTGCCGGCAAGGTCGGCATCAAAGAGTAGCACGATGTTGCGCGTATAGCGGCGCAGTAAATTCAATTGCTCTACTGTCAGTGATGTACCTGATGCAGCGATAGCTGTTTCAAATCCTGCCTGATGCAGTGCAATAACATCTGCATATCCTTCGACAAGAAGTGCGTAATCCGCTTTGCGGATGGCATCCTTTGCCTGGAAGAGTCCGTAAAGAACATTCGACTTATGATAGAGCGATGTCTCCGGTGAGTTCACATACTTTGCAAGGGTTTGTGCTTGCGGATGCGAAGGGAGTATGCGTCCGCCGAAAGCGATGATACGTCCTGTCGGATTAAAGATCGGGAAAATGATACGATCGCGGAAGCGCTCGTAGTGGTCGCCATTATCACTCGTTGAAATTATCCCTGCACCAATGTACGCAGACATAGTATCGCCGAGCGTTGAGATAAATCCGTTCTGCGGCGCATAGCCAACACCGAACTTCTTGAGTATCTCTTCACCGAAACCTCTATCGGTAAGATATTTTAGCGGTGCTATTCCTGCATCGGAGCGAAGTGTTCGGTAGCAATATGCAGCGAACTCACGGCAGGCATTTAGTATCGGCTCATTTTTATCTGCAGCTTCCTTTGTGCCTTGTGTACGTTCGTATTCGATATTCGCAGCTTTGGCAAGTTTCTCAAGTGTCTCGGGGAAGGTCAATCCTTCGAGCTTCATGACAAATGAGTATACATCCCCTGCTTCGCCGCAGCCAAAGCACTTAAAGATGCCTTTATCTTCGAGGACGTTGAAGGACGGTGTCTTTTCGTTATGGAATGGGCAGAGCCCGAGGTAGTTGCGTCCGCGTTTTTTGAGCTGGACGTGTTCGCTGACGACATCTACGATGTTCGTCGCGTCACGTACCCGTTCAACTATATCATCGGAAGTTCGCATTGGAGCTTAGAAACAAAAAATCCGCACCATTTGGTACGGATTTTTCTATTCTAATATCAGACCAAACGACTATTTCGTTTATTCTTCGGTAAGCGGAATTTTGACGATCAATTCTCCGTCTTTCAAGCTCGTTTCATACTTCATAAGCGGTTTCTTTGAAGGTCCGCCTGTTACAGCTCCGTTGAGATCGTAGGTACTGCCATGGCATGGGCAGCCAAAGAACGGCTTCTCGTCCTCTTTCGGTTTTTCAGGGTCTTCATGCATCTTCAGCGATACTTTGCATCCCTTGTGGGTACACTTAATATCAACTGCGATGAACTCCTCTTCGCCGAGACGGCCGATAAGCAAGTTCTTATCAATGTCCTCTATCTCGAGATTATACATACCACCGATCTCTTTGAGCTCGGGTGTATCTTCAAGACGCAGAGGAATTTCACGGATACCGCTTGCGGCGATACGTGAGGATGCTTTTGCTGTTGGAATTGTAAGTCCGCCGAGAACGGTCGAACCTGCAATGACTGCAAATCCTGCAAGTCCGGCTTTCTCTAAAAACTCTCTTCTATCCATTCGTTTGATATGGGTTAGTTCATTAATGCCATCAGGCGGTAATAAGCATCTTTTGCAAGCGTATAGTTCGGCTCAAGTTCAAGCGCTGCCTGATACTCTTCAAGTGCCTCGAACCAATCGCCGCGACGCTCAAGTATGCGACCAAGATTATAGTGCGGGAAGTGCGGCGTTGCATAACGCTCTGCTCTCATCGCCAGCTCAAGGTACGGGATCGCTTCTTCGGTATCGCCGCGCTGAATAAGGTAGGCGCCGATATCGTTGTACGGGTTGCCGAACTCGGGGTCGATCGAGATCGCTGTCTTGCACTCATCAATGGCTTGTTCGTAGTTGCCAAGGAAACTATATGCCCAGCCTAAGAAGGTATGTGCTTCTGCAGTCGGCATGATCTCGATAGAGGTTTTGTAGTTTTCTATCGCTTCCTGGAGATGCCCGGACATCTGCAGACGGTATGCCTTCTGCAAATACTCCTGAGCTCGCTCTTGCGGTGTATGTGTGGTATGTTCTTGCGAGGTTTTCATGACTATGTTCCCCTTCTGTACTATTGAATACGAGTATTCAAATTCACCTGTTTCACTCCATCTCGTGATAAATCGTTCATCAAGAGCCAAAGCTACTTCTCCATTCTTACGTAAACCCGGAACGAAGAGATTGCCAACAGGCAAAATTAAAACCGTTTCTACTCTAATGACACGCAAAACGCAAAAATGTTAATAACATGAATGCGAATTAATGTTGTCATTTCAACGATCGTTGTCGCACAAGCTCTGAAAGCACGATGCCTGCTGATACTGCGACGTTCAGCGATTCACCAGCTCCTGTGCTTGGGATGATGATCTCTCTATCAACCGCAGCAAGGGTTTCAGAGCTTACACCATGCGCTTCGCTTCCGAAGACAACGATGCATTTGCTATCAAACTTCTCCCTATACATAGAACCCGCCGAAGGCGAAAGGGTTGTAGCCAAAACTTTATACCCTTTTTTCTTTGACGCTTCTAAAACTTCAGGTAAGCTCTCAGCGTGGATGATCTTTACACTAAAGATCTCCCCTTGCGTTGAGCGCAACACTTTCGGTGAATAACTATCGGCGCATCCGCTCGAGAGGACCACTTCCTCTATGCCGAACCAAGCAGCCGTGCGTATAATGGTACCCAGATTACCCGGGTCGCTCACATGGTCGAGAGCGATGATGATATCTCTATTGTATAAACTCCCGAACTCTTCAAAAGTTACAGTTGCAAAGATGCCTTGCGGAGTGCGGGTATCGGAAATCCTTTCAGCAAAAGCACTTGTAAGTTGTTGGGTCGGTATCTTTTTCTTCTTGATTCTTGCGAATAGGTCGGTATTTGCAAGTGCAAACGATTCGGTATGGAGTACTTTCTGGATGAGTTTAGGTGCGGATTCCAGTGCTCGCTCAACCAGATGCGTACCTTCAATGACAAAGGTCTTGGTTTCGCGCCGCAAGG
>DATDEW010000096.1:0-4643 GCA_036522935.1 Kapaibacterium sp. (SeqCode) | reverse complement strand
CCTTCGTCGGGTCCTCGGCATTCTGATAGAATCGTAGGATAGAGCAGACCTCGGGGCTTATCGGAATGTAAAACCGGCTCTCGGAGGTCATTGGCGCATCCATCATCAGGACACATCCTTTTTCAATTTCAAAGACAGGATACTTACCATGCGGCAATTCGGCAGGGATGTGAAGCTCGAATCCGCCAAGCTTTGCAAATGCACTGTAGAATGAGTACAGCAGTGAACGTGCATGCTCGTCAGTTGCCGCTTGCGAGATGGCTTCGTATGTTGCCGAGAGAAGTGTGAAGAGCGTCGGATTCTTTTCTTCGTCATGAAGCGTGTTCAGAAGCAACTCGGCGATCTTCGTGGCTGATTCTATCTTTGCAAGCGAGTTGCTGATCCCGGACATCCTACTAACATTCTCTGCTTTTGCAAGAAGATAGAGTTCTTTACCTTGCTTTTTATAAAAGACGGCGGTGATGTGCATATAGAGCTCTAGCGAGCCTGCGAACTTGGACTTCATCTCACGCGCACCCTTTGCAATAACGTCAACAAGCCCGTATTCCTTGGTGTAGATAGCGCATATCTTCGAGGTATCCCCCTGTTTGCGCGAGCGAAGAACGATAGCGTCGGTAGTTACGAGCATGACAAGGTAGAACTAAAAGTGCGCCGATACGATTTCATAAAGAACATAATAGTATACCATGAAAATATCAGTTCTCCTTCTTCTATCTGCTCTTGCATTTGCATCCTGCACCCCGACTCCCACGGAGTCGGACGAGAATTTATTGGTTCATTCTCCAACAAGCAGTATTCTGACAAAGACGGACTCTACTCGTACGGTAAATTCCACTGTGACGTGTGGCTGTTCGTTTCCTGTGTATATCGCAGGGGCAGGGGATACGTCAATTATTAAGTATGACCTTACGACAGCTGGCGATACGGTCGTGACACATAAGATAGCGGTCACAGCACATCCGACGGGTGTAGCAGTTGGCATATATACAAGCTGGCTTGCACTTGAGAAGCCCGATTTTTATAAAGGGTTCTTGCGTGATACACTGCGTGATACACTTGTAATAAATTAGCAATAAAAAAAGGCAGCCGAAGTGGCTGCCTTTTTTCTTTCAGTTTGTTGGTGTTCTTAGAGAACAAGCAAGTCTTTTGTCGTCTTATTGAGGACGGTAACACCATCGTTAGTTACGACAACATCATCCTCGATACGCACACCGCCGATACCTTCAACATAGATACCGGGCTCGATGGTAAAGACCATTCCCGCCTCAAGAATAAAGCGCTCACCACGCTGTGCAATGATCGGTACTTCATGCACTTCGATACCAATGCCATGACCTGTGCCATGACCGAACTTCGAACCGTAGCCATGAAGCGTGATATAGTCACGGGCGACGTTATCAAGCTCTCTTCCGTTCATTCCCGGCTTTGCTTTATCGATAGCGCGCTGCTGTGCAACACGAACGATATCATAGATCTTCTGAAGTTCAGTTGATACTTTTCCGACAGACACGGTGCGTGTCATATCAGAGTTAAATCCTTTATACTTACAGCCGAAGTCGATCGTAACGAGTTCGTTCTTCTTGATCTTTCTATCGGTTGCGATACCGTGCGGAAGAGCAGTGCGCTCACCGCTTGCAACGATGACTTCGAATGCATCGCCTTCGCCGCCAAGCTTCTTAGCGAGGTAGCTTATCTCTGCAGAGACTTCAAGTTCTGTTACGCCCGGTTTGATGACATCAAGTATCTTCTCAAAGACCTGATCACCGATAGCTGCTGCTTTCGTGATCGCTTCGATCTCGTCATCGGTCTTGATCATCGTCATGGTTTCGACCATCTCGCGCTTGGGTACAAGCTTCAGATGACGGAATTTCTTGCGGATGAAATCATAGACATGGAAGGGGCACTTGTACTCTTCAAAGCCGACAGCGTCAAAATCGCTAAAGAGCTGCTTTTCGACAAATGCATCAAGGAGCTGTTTTTCTCTATCAACGATAGATATCTTCGCGCCTGCGACTTCTATCTTTACCTGTGCTTTGTAGCGGAAATCGGTAAAGAAATGCGGTTTTCCCTGTGCCGGAACGACGAGGATACCGTTCGAGCCGGTGTAGCCGATGAGATAGTTGATATTCGGGAGGTGAGTTACGACTAGGGCATCAAGCCCATGATCGCGTACCGTCCGTTGAAGTCGTGCAAGTCTTGCCATTAATTACCTGATTTTAACTGCGGCGGATAACAACGAAGGGAGGAAGAAAACTTCACAAAATACAGGTTAATTCTCAGTACGAATCCTTTCTATCCGCTATTCTTACTACATAGACGATAAGTTCTTTGTCTTGAATCTGATAGATAATTCGGTGATTACCGACCCTGTGTCTGTAGGTGTTCTCCATAGCTTTGAGTTTTTTCACGCCGTCAGGTCTTGGTTCTACGGACAATAACTCCAATGCTTCTTTGATCTTCATCTGCATGTCTTTCTGCAATTTGCCGAATTCACGTTCAGCAGATGGCTTGAGAATGACAATATACGGCATCCGTACTTAGATATGATACTTCTTCGAAAGTTCTTCTAGAGTGATACCACCGGACTCTTTCATTGCTTCTTTTGCGGCAACGATATCAGATGCATCTTCAAGCGCTTCAAGGAGTGCGTAGTCTTCCATCGGTACAAGAGCTGCTATTTCTTTGCCATCTCTGGTAAGAACAAGTCTTTCCTTTTCTTTTTCGGTTCTTGTAAGGAAGTCGGGGATATGTTCTGAAAATTGGGATGAAGTTGCAGAATACATAATGATACTTGGTTTACCTAAAGCAACAGAAATGGCGGGGCAGGTATTCCAAAAAAATAAACCCCGTCAACCGAAGTCAACGGGGCTTTTCTCTCACCTTGACTCTAGATACAAAGGGCCTAAATGGAACCCCCCTACACCTATAAGTCTCACAATAAGTACAACGCCCGATGACATTTCCAAGTTCCTTGGATATATCATCGGGCGTTTTCATGCGAAGTTGTGTGTATTCTACTCTCTGTAAAGGCTCTCACCCTCACTTAAGAAAACATGGCTGTTTACTAATTATCCTAGATCATACACAGCTTCATTATCTGTACACTGAAGTAATACGAATTCTATTCTACTCGTACGTGTACGTATTTGTGTGGTATTCATATTGTTTGAACTTACATGGCATAAATAGAATGCAAATATACCTGCTTATTGAGTACTTCCCACTACTCAGAAAGTACTCAAACTATGTAAATCTTTGAGGTCGAGTCAAAAAACAAGATCTGGTTGGAGAGTAACGGCTATGTTTCTAACGAATTAAGGAATTGGGAGATATTCTGCTCCCCGAGCCCCATCTTCTTGCGGAGGCGATATCTGTGGTTCTCAACGCTTCTTTCGGAAAGGACGAGGATATGGGCGATCTCCTTAGAGGTAAGCGCAACCTTTAGCAAGGTACATATTTTTGCCTCCATCGGAGTCAGCTCGGGGAAGCGTTCAAGGAGGTTCTTCGTAAAATCCGGATGAGCATCGTGAAAATGTCTGTCGAATTCCTCCCAATTAACTGCTGACATGGGAATCTCGATGACCTTCTCTTTTATCTTTCGGAGAATAACGCTTGCTTCTGTACTCTCGGAGAGTACTTCTTTGAGTTCTTCTCTGAAACGGGTCAATATTTCTGATTCCGAAGCAAGGTGTGTCGATTTACTAACTAGCTCTCGCTGAAGTTTTTCCGAGCGCAGACGGTAAATTTCTGATTCACGCTCTTTCTCGGCAAGTTCATGGTTAAAGCGCATGATACGCATCTGTTCTTCTGTAGCTTCTTTCGTTATCTTTTTCTCTTGATCGTGATAGCGAATATATGACTCAAGAGCACGCGCCGTATCACCGGTCTTTGCATACAGGTCTGACTCAAGCTTGGCAAGTTTCATCTCCCAATGCTTATCGTTGAATTGACGTGCCAGTTCAAGAGCTTTCTCGAGTAACTCGCGCGCCTTTTCAATTCGTCCGGTCGCAAGATATAGACCGATGGAAATAGCATCGAGGTCGAGTTGGTTACGAAGATTGCTTGACTCGGTAGCAAAAGGATATGTAAATGCAAGTGTACGTTCACACTCATCCATGTCTCCCATTGCGAGCAATATCTCCGCTTTGATAGAGTAGAACCCGCATGAGATATATGGCAGGGCAAGTTGTGTGACGGCTGATTCATTTTCCGAGAGCAGCTCCAACGCTTGTTCGTAATTCTTAAAAGCGCTTTGAATGGAAGCCATCCTCGTCGTTGATACGAGCATGCCTCGTTTATTACCACTCTCTGTGAAGTACTGTATAGCCAGTTTGCATGCTTCATATGCAGCCTCGAACTGCTCTGCATGGTGATGAAGCTGTGTAATAAGGAAGAAGATCGCACCGAGCCTGCGGGTATTGTTCGTCTCGTATGAATATTGTGCACTATGGGTGTATGCTTCCAGTGCTTCTTTATACTGCTGGCTTTTTGCAAGTGTGATGCCAAGGAGTATATTCCCTTCGGCGATGATGTGTTTGTCGTCAACTTCTTCTGCTGCAGCTTTTGATCTGCGTATGTAATCGATCGCATCAACATCATTTTGCTCGGTCGAGTAGAGACGACCTAATGCAAGATACAGGCTA
>DATDEW010000095.1:0-2756 GCA_036522935.1 Kapaibacterium sp. (SeqCode) | reverse complement strand
GACATATGGAAGCATGATGACGCCGGTCATGTTGTGGAAGCCGTCTACTGATGGAATGACCATTGACATGCCAGAGTACTTCGCGCCGGACTTGCGATACTTCTTCGGGACTTCGCCTTGAAACTCGTACTTCTTTCCGTTCTTGGTCTTCACGTAGTAACAGCCGTCATCAAGTTTATAGACCTTCCCTGTTATCTTGAATCTATCAACGGCCGGATTATGCGGATGGAAAACCGTATCAAGAATATCTATGACCTCGACCACAGTACCCATCATACATGTTGACTGCATATTGCGCTGCTTTACGACAAGTGTAAGCGATCTGCCCTCGACGCGTACTGTGGAAAGCTGCGCGTCAGAACCAGTGAGTTCAAATCTCCTTTTATGGGCTTCGAGATACCAACATCCACCCTCTACATTGCTATACTGCATAATGCCTCTGATAGTGAATTCCTTCTGGGCAAATGAAGGAAGTGCCGTCAGTGCGAAAAGTAAGAGTGCGGATATTCGAAGCGTTTTCATTGTCGTGGTTCGGTTTCTATACTCATACTACCGCAGAAACATGCTTGTGGTTTCGTGAGATATTATTCATATTATGAAACAAAACGTTGCGACACAATTCACTTCATTAGAAATAGCTCCGTAGACCAACAATGAAGTTTCTCCCCGGCGCAACAATACCCGATGAGTACGGGCGGTAACGGTTATCAAGGATGTTCTCAATACCGGCGTTAAGCTGAAACTTCTCGGTTATCTGGTAACTTGCCTTGAGATTCAGCAATGTCCAGGCAGGGCTATATGGATTGCCATCAACATCTTTCGCATAAATAAATGTCTTTGCCTGCTCACTCGGAGCAAGATCGGCATTGGATACTTCGGAGTTATGATCAACCGATAACTCTGCTCTGATACTCTCACCGGAATAGATAAGTGCAGCTCCGGCAAAGAACGGCGGCGCATGACGCAACGGAACGACCTCTCCGGTGACATCATCATTCTCTTCACCTTGAATATAGGTAATGTTGCCTTTGAAAGACAGGTCATCAAATAGTTGAACTGTGAGTGCAAACTGCACACCGTATGACGTTGCTTTGCTCACGTTCTGCATCGCTTCAACCTTGCTAAGTTCGCCGTCATACATAATGCTGTCCTGACCATTAAAGGTAAAGTCACGACGTGCAAGAGCGTCTGTCACTATCTCGTAGAACGCACTCGCATCAATTCGTACAACATCACCGATGCGCTGGATGATACCAAGTTCTCCGCTATAGGCATATTCGGGTTTCAGGTCGGGGTTCGGCACAACGACACTTCCGGGCTCGGATTCAAATACTTTTCCGATGTCATCAATATTTGGCGCGCGGAATCCCGTCGCACCATTAAGATTGATCTGCGTAGCCGCACTTGCAAGCCACGTCATACCCAGACTTCCCGTTAATGCACCATTGGCAAGATCAGCTGTCGTATACGGGAATGGAAAGAATGTTGTATCGAACGTTGAGCTTGAAGCAACATAATTATATCGCAAACCTGCGTTAAGAATATATCGCTCATCAAAGTTCTGCTTGTAACTTGTATAGATCGCTGCACTCGTCCAGGTCGAGCCATCAGGGTATCTGGTTGGAGAAGGCGCCTCTGAGTTGTCATTTATATTGACCGTATGAGCTTCAGAACCAACGCCATTGGTGATCCCCTCCACACCATAGAAAAGCCATGACGAAGAAGAAAGTGCATTATCAAAGTCCGCATTCAACGAGTATGCATTCACCGACTCGTATTGCTCACGCAGTGACGAACTCCCACGTGAACGATCGTGTCGGCTTTCTTCAAAACGCTGATATGCTGCGAGGATACGTGCATTGTCAAAAAATCCTCCATTTCGTAGATTCAACGTGAACGAGCCTAGCCCCCATACTTGCGGACCGTAAAACCACTCGGCATAGCGAAGTTTGTTGTTGCGGTATTCAATGAGACGGTCATATCGAGGCGCATCGCTTGAGCGTGAGTATTGCAATGATAGAGCCATATCAAGGTCATCAGATGCTTTGTAGCCCAACTTCTGCAGTATATTGAACTGACTGAAACCCGATGCTACCTGAATATCAGGGTTTTCATTGGCAACGATAGAATCTATATCATTGATACGCTCGACATATTCCGGTCGCTGGTATTCCGGAAACCCACTCGTACCCATTGTGAGGTCGTTGTAGTCACTAAAGGTAAAACTTGTAACGGACGAGAATGTATTTGTTCCAAGCGAGAAATCAACATGTCCTGTTTTTTCTGTTGCAGCAGATGAATACCTTGCCAACGCACTTCCTGAAGTAACAAGCGCATCATCCTGAGCATATCGAAGTGAAAGTGTATGAAAATCCATAACGCCGCCTATTGCATCACTTCCGTAAATAACGGAGCCGGGACCGAAAACCACTTCAACATTCTCTGTGGCATTCGCATCAAGTGCTATGACGTTCTGCAGATTACCGCTGCGGAAGATCGCATTATTCATTCTCACACCATCGACAATTAATAGCACACGATTTGTCGAGAAGCCGCGTATCATCGGGCTGCCGCCGGCAAGTTGGCTTTTCTGGACATATACTTCTTTCGTGAGTGCAAGCAGATCTCCGGCTGTTTGTGGGTTTTGGAATGCAACATCCTTCGGCGCGACAGAGACAACGCGATTGGCTATCTCACTCCGCTTCTGCTCCCATTTGTTCGCACTTATAACGACCTCATCACCCTCTATCTGATCT
>DATDEW010000094.1:0-2874 GCA_036522935.1 Kapaibacterium sp. (SeqCode) | reverse complement strand
GCATAACGCTATCATCTGCGGCAATAACAAGGATAACAATGTCAGTTACTTGTGCGCCACGAGCACGCATGGCGGTAAATGCTTCGTGACCGGGTGTATCAAGAAATGATATTTGTCGTCCACTATCAAGCGTTACCTCATACGCACCGATATGCTGCGTAATACCACCGGATTCACCGGCAACAACATTTGCCTTTCGAATAAAATCTAAGAGCGATGTTTTACCGTGATCAACGTGTCCCATGATCGTAACCACAGGTGGACGTGGCTTGAGGGATTCAGGCGGATCAACGATGTCCTCAAGAATATCGGTTGTAAACTCTTCTTGAAATTCAACGGTAAATCCGAATTCGTCAGCAACAAGCTGAATAGTATCTTTCTCAAGGCGTTGGTTAATAGAAACCATAAGCCCGAGACCGATACACTTTGTGATGACTTCCCCTGCATCAACCTGCATAAGGTTTGCAAGTTCGCTTACAGTAAGGAATTCCGTCGCGCGAACGACCGTGCTCTCGCGCTCGATAAGGTCTTGATTCTTTTTATCCTCGAATTCTGCACGTTCGCGGCGACGCATCTTACGAGCTTTAGCGCGACCGGAGAATGACGTCCCCTCATCAATCCCAGCAAGTGTTCTGCGAACGGTATCTTTTACTTCACGTGCATCAACTGATGTTTTTGTCTTTACACCTTTTTTCTTAACCGCATCTTCATCAGTAAACACCTTGCGTAATCGAGTCTCACCCGGCTTATGCTTCTGCATAGGTTTTGCTCCGCCGGGAGCAACTGCACCACGCTTAATAACGACAGGGGCGTCTTTTTTCTTCGGGGCAAACTCGTCAAGACTTATCTTTCCTTTTATCTTAAGGCCAGGGAGTGATTGCTTTGTCGTGCTTGGTGCACTAGTAGAAAGAACGGTTTGGGTTTTTTTCCTACGCTTTGGTTTATGGTCGCCTTCTTCGTGTGGAGCGTCGTCAAGACCATCCACGTGCGGCTGTGCTTGCTCTTCAACTTTTGACTCTTCATGCGTAACAGGAGCCTCACTTGTCTCATTCTCTGTTGCTATCGGAGCTACTACTTCTGTAACCTCTTCACTTGGAGATACTACTTCTACAGGAACAGTTTCAATTTCAGGTTCGATTACTACCGGGGCTTCAGCTTCTACGACATCTTCTATAACTTCCGGCTCTGGCTCTTTTGAGGGTTTAGGAGATTTGGCTGTCTTACCGGCCTCGTCATCAGAGATGATTTCACCTTTTGTCTTTGCACGCTGGACCTTAAATGCGGCTACTTTTTTCTGGCGTTTCTCAGTTACATCTTTGTCCTTGCTGAACTGCTTCATCACCAGATCAACGGCCTCGTCGTCGATCTTGGACATAACTGTCTTTATATTCGAATACCCTTTTTTCTGGAGGAAATCAATCAGGGTATCATGACTGATATTTATCTCCGTAGCAAGGGTACGAACAGTAGTTTTCTTCGCTTTCTCTGTAGCTTCTGTCGCCATCTATTCCTTAAAGGGTATTCCCCGTATTGTATGTAACCGAACGCTCTCATTGACCTTCAGCCATTGATGCGTTCTCTTCCTGCGGCTTTGCTTCAGCACGCATTGTCGTTAACTTGAATCCTGCTTTTTCAGCAACGTCCTCAAGTGATTTATCCGCTTGAGCGAATTCACGCTCTAGAATTGCACGTACTTGATCGATACGTTCTTTTGTCATACCCGGTATATCAAGTAATATTCCGTCCGAGGCATTCAAGAACTCGCGCGCTGTATCGATACGAGCTTTAATAAGCTCTGAATAGAGATCAGCACCAAGCTCCTCGCGGAACTCGATGAGTTCGATATCCTCTTCATCACGCGCTTCTTTGACAAGATTGATCTGATAACCGGTCAAGCGAGATGCCAAACGGACGTTCTGTCCTTGTTTACCGATCGCAAGAGATACTTGATCATCAGATACCAGTACGGTCGCTGTCTTGGTAGCATCATCAAGCTCAACTGATAAAAGTTTTGCCGGAGAAAGTGCGCGGGCTAAAAATGTTGCTGGTTCTTCCGCCCAAGGAATAACGTCAATGCTCTCATTGGCAAGTTCACGAACGATAGAATGAATACGAACACCTTTCATTCCGACACATGCACCTACCGGATCAATCCGGTCGTCGCTTGACTCTACGGCTACTTTCGCACGTTCACCTGGCTCACGAGCAATAGCTTTGATCGTAATAAATCCGTCAAAAATTTCCGGTACTTCTATCTCCATTAACTTTTCCAAGAACTTGTTATCGCTTCTTGAAAGAATTACGACTGGAGTTGAGTTGATCGAGTTACGACGTACGTCTTTTACAAGTGCACGGATCGTATCTCCTTTGCGCCAGCGTTCACGCTGAATCTGTTCGCCCTTCGGGAGAAGTATCTCTCTACGATTATGGAGGATAAACAGATCGCCTTTGCTGATCTGATAAACTTCACCAACAATAATATCCCCTATCAATCCTGAATACTCATTAAAGAGGTTGTCGCGTTCAATTTCGCGTATCTTCTGGTTGAGATTCTGCTTTGCAGCAATGATAACACGTCTGCCAAAATCTTTGGTCAGATTAATAACTTCTACATACTCGTCGCCTGGCTCAAGCTCTTCGCCTGATTTTTTCAATGCATCCTCAACCGATATCTGGGTAACGGGGTCTTCAACAGTCTCGACCACGATCTTTTCGAGATAGACCTCGATATCGCCTTTATCCATGTTCATAACAATATCGAACTTGGCTTCAAGACCATATTTTTTGCGGACCATCATAGCAAAGGTCTCCTCGATCACAGACATCAGGATGTCGCGATCAACGCCTTTCTCGCGGACCATATCCGCAAATGAT
>DATDEW010000093.1:0-4536 GCA_036522935.1 Kapaibacterium sp. (SeqCode) | reverse complement strand
ATCCATATCGAGTATTTCACTGCGCCGGCAACAATAGAAGAGGAAAAGGTAGAGATCGTCTTAGCACAAAATGCCCATGCTGTTATCACAAAGGACGGCGATGAGTATGAAGTAGATATGCTCCCGAATGAGACCGTCCTCGAAGCCGCAATGCGAAAAGGGCTTGACGCACCTTACTCCTGCCAGAGCGGTACTTGTGCCACTTGCCGTGCAAAGCTCATTGAGGGTAATGTACATATGAAGACATCCTTCGCCCTTACTAAGCATGATCTTGAGGCTGGGTTTATCCTTACTTGCCAGTCAAGACCATTAACCGATACGCTTGTCGTTGATTACGACCAAGCAATGTAACCGGAGTTTATCCTCCAAATATCAGATTTTTTATAGCAAAAACGGTGTTTTATCTTGCTGTATAAAAATTTCAATACCAACTATGTCAGACATAGTAAAACTTCAAGAGCGGTTTGATGCTCTTATCGCAGCAGATAAGAAGATAGAACCAAAGGATTGGATGCCGGATGATTACCGCAAGCATCTTATTCGCCAGATATCCCAGCACGCACATAGCGAGATAATAGGTATGCAGCCGGAAGGGAATTGGCTCTCCCGTGCTCCTAGTATGAGAGCAAGGCTTATCCTCCTTGCGAAGATACAGGATGAAGGGGGCCATGGACTCTATCTCTATAGTGCCGCCGAAACTCTCGGCGCATCACGTGACGATCTTATCAACCAGCTTCAAACAGGTAAGGCGAAGTATTCAAGTATCTTTAACTATCCTGCTTTGACGTGGGCAGACCTAGGTGCGATTGGCTGGCTTGTTGACGGAGCTGCTATTATCAACCAGATATCTCTTCAGCGCAATTCCTACGGTCCGTATTCCCGCGCGATGATTCGTATCTGTAAGGAAGAAAGCTTCCATCAGAGACAGGGCTATGAGATCATGGCTCATATGTCAGCAGGTACACCTGAACAACGCGAGATGGCACAGGATGCACTTAACCGGTGGTGGTGGCCTTCGATCATGATGTTTGGTCCGCATGATGCGGAGTCAACACATTCATCAAAAGCTGCAAAGTGGAAAATTAAGCGGGAATCGAATGATGATCTTCGTCAGCGTTTTATTGATAAATCTGCACAGCAAGCAGATATCATTGGTCTAAAAATTCCTGACCAGGACCTAAAGTGGAACGAGGAGCGCGGTCATTATGATTTTGGTCAAATAGATTGGGATGAGTTCAACCGTGTAGTTGCCGGAAACGGTCCGTGCAATAAGAAACGCATAGCTCACCATATCAAAGCGCATGAAGAAGGTAGTTGGGTACGCAATGCAGCAATGGCGTATGCAGCAAAACAAGAAAGACGAGAAAAATTAGCAGCATAAACGAATGAGTCAAACAGAACAGTCATTACCACTTTGGGAAGTATTTGTGCAGGCAAACCCAGGCATTCCACATAAGCATGTCGGGAACATTCATGCATCTGATAAGGAGATGGCATTGCAGAACGCACGAGATACGTACTCACGCCGAAGCGAAGGAACAAGCATTTGGGTTGTAAGAGCCGATGAGATCGTTGCATCAGATCCCAATGATGCTGATTCATTCTTTGACCCTGCAAATGACAAGGTCTATCGTCATCCGACATTCTATCATCTTCCTGAAGGGGCAGTAGGTCTTTAAGATGACACAACAAGAAGCGTTATTCAATTATCTGTTACGATTGGGCGACAATGCCCTTATCTTGAGCTACCGTCTCGGAGAGTGGTCAAGCAATGCGCCGTATCTCGAAGAAGACCTCGCTCTGACGAACATTGCCCTCGATCTTACCGGTCGAGCGGATGCACTACTCAGATATGCAGGACAGATAGAAGGCAAAGGAAGGACAGAAGACGACTTAGCTTTCAAGAGAGATGAGCGTCACTTCTATAACAACTTGATAACCGAGCTCCCGAACGGAGATTTTGCGGCGACAATAGCTCGCCAGCTTTTATACTCAACATTCGATCTTCTGCTTTATGAAGCATTGACGAAATCATCTGATGCTACTATCGCCGGTATAGCAGAAAAAGCTATTAAAGAGACAAAGTACCATATCCGTCATTGCACTCAATGGATGTATCGCTTAGGTGATGGTACTGAAGAAAGTCACAAGCGAACGCAAACTGCACTCGATGAACTCTGGATGTTCACTGGCGAGCTTTTTGAGATGGATGAAGTTGACAATGTACTTATCAAAGATGGTATTGCTGTTGATCTGCAATCTCTAAGATCACGATGGAATGAGCGAGTCTCTGAGACGATAGTTACTTCGACCCTAACACGTCCTACCGACGGTTATATGCAGTCTGGTAGCCGAAAAGGTGTTCATAGTGAATACCTTGGGTTTATTTTGTCAGAGATGCAATACCTACCTCGTGCATACCCTGATGCAAAGTGGTAATGCTCTCACGCGACGAGATATATTCGATCATTTCGGTAATACCTGACCCCGAAATTCCGGTGATCACTATCGCTGATCTTGGAATATTGCGAGGTGTTGAAGTTACTGGCAATTCGTGTACGATTACGATCACACCAACCTATTCCGGTTGCCCCGCAATGAAGGTGATAGAAGATGACATCAAAAGTTGTTTGCTTGAAAACGGGATCAGCGATGTAAATGTAAAACTCGTCTATTCCCCAGCATGGACGACCGATTGGATAAACCCTGCCGCAAAAGAGAGACTTAATGCATACGGCATTGCACCGCCAAAACCATTAATTGAGATAGATTTACTCGCAGGTAAAACAGAAGTGATAGTATGCCCTTTGTGCGGCTCTAAAAATACGGTAGAGATCGCACATCATGCTTCGACAGCATGCAAGGCATTATTCAAGTGTCTTGATTGCAGGGAGCCTTTCGATCACTTTAAGAGTCACTGATAGGTTGTTCCTCTATTTCCTGTTTGCGAGCATTCAGGCCCAGTAACAGATTCGGATCATCGAGTTTCTCGACGACTGAAATATAATCATTCAATGCCTCAAGGGTTTCATGATGAGCCCCAAATGCCTTCTCGCGAATTTCATACGCTTGTTTAAAGAATTCTGCAGCACGGACAAAATCACCTTTTTTCCTATTGACTAATCCAATACCGTGGATTGGGTGTGAAGTATAAGGGTGTTCTTTTCCAATAAGATTCTCAAATATGACTCGTGAGCGGGAGTAGTTTTTTTCTGACTCATCAAAGTTATCCATGTCCATCAACACTTCTCCGAGATTATTAAGTGTTGTAGCGGTATAAATATGATTTTCCCCGACAAGTTTTTCCCAAATGCTTAGGGTCTCTCTATAGAATTCAAGTGCTTTCTCAAAATTGCCAATATCTCTTAGAAAGATAGCAAGATTATCAAGTGCTTCTGCTGTTCGTGGGTGCTCTCTGCCGAATATTTTTTCAAAAACAGCCAATACATGTTCAAAAAGTTTTTGAGCTTCATCCATTTTACCTGTCATATGGAAGAGCTGTGCCAGGTTCATAGCCCGTTGAACAGTTAATGGGTCATTCTTCCCACGAAGTTTCTCTCCTATCAAAATTGCTTTTCTAAAGAGAAATTCCGATTCAACAAACTTACCTTGCTCACGCAACAGGATCGCAAGGTTATTCATTATCTTTGCAATTTCTTGATTGTCTTCACCTTCGGAAGAGATGCCGATAGAAAGTGCCTCGCGGATTAATGTTTCAGCTTTAGTGTAGTCCCCTTGCTCTTGGTGGATACGTCCCAAGTGGAATAGACACTGTGCAACCTCAAGTCTATTTTTACCAAGGTTCTTCTCTCTGATCTCGTATGAGCGGAGATAGAGAGGTTCTGCTTCTTTGTAGTTCCCTCTATCCTTGAGGAGCATTGCAAGTCGGTATGATGTCTCTGCGGTAGTAAGATGCTCTGATCCGTAGACTGCTTGTTTGAGTTCTAATGTTCGGCGATAAAATTTTTCGGAAACTCCGAACCTCCCACTTCCATGAAAGAATCCTCCAAATTTTTCATATACATTAGACTCTTCCATCGGATCAGGAAAATCCGTAAAAAAAGCATCTGCTTCTTGTGTATAGTCCGACTCCATGACATCTAATTCGCCGACACTTCTCCAGTACCCAAGAAGTTCGTAGTGTTTATCATCGGAAGAGAACTCAAGAAACATAGGTATCTCTTTAAGGCATTGGCGTAAGCGCTCTTTTTCTCCGATTGTTTGGAATTGCCACGGTAGCTCTGCCGCTTTTCTTGAAGACACCTCTTGCTTCTCAAAGTAGTCGGCAATTCGAATATGCTGCTGTTTCTCATATTCTCTTTCATTCTCACCTGAAAGATATCGTTCATCAACGGCATGACGCAGGAATTGATGGTAAAAATCCAACAGACCATCGTGACGCATCAACTGATACTCAAGCGTATGGAGAAGTCTTGATAGTTCAAGACGGCTTAATGCCGATATCTCTAATAACTCTGTTTCCGAGAGCCCATGCCGCGATGCCCACATCAAGGAAAGGATATTCTCGAGCCCGTT
>DATDEW010000092.1:0-3142 GCA_036522935.1 Kapaibacterium sp. (SeqCode) | reverse complement strand
GGCCTGTCTGTATCATTGGGTATGAAGTTCAGCAAAAACTTTTCCCGAATCAATCACCGATCGGTGAAACGATACGTGTATCAGGGTACCCGCTTGAAGTCATTGGTGTCGCCAAACGAGTTGGTGGACTTTTTGCAGTATTCACCATAGATAATGCTGTGGTCATGCCGCTCAATACACTTGAAGTAGTGTCAGTAGATAAGATAGAAGATGTAACGATCGCAGTTAAGGCGGCATCTATAGCCGGAAGACAGGATACGAAAGATGAACTTGAATTCGTGATGCGTTCGCTTCGGAAAATAAAGCCCGGCGCGCCGATAAACTTCGGAATGAATAACCAAGAGCACTTCACCGGTCCGATCGACGCACTTACATTAGTACTCCGTATCGTTGGATTTTCCATCACAGGGTTATCACTTCTTGTCGGAGGTATCGGCATCATGAACATTATGTTCGTGTCTGTCAAGGAACGTACAAGAGAAATTGGACTGCGAAAGGCTGTCGGCGCTACAAGGCGAAAACTTTTGATGCAATTCCTTTTTGAAGCAGCAATTCTTTCGCTCATCGCAGGGTCTATTGCACTCATCTGTGCATATCCCGTAACGTTGCTGGCAAATGATATTTTACTTAGTGACTCTGAACTCCAGATAGGATTTCCGGTATTTTATGCGTTCTTCGGACTTGGCGTATCACTCGTAACCGGTCTCGTATTTGGTATTTTCCCTGCATTGCGTGCGTCACGGCTTGACCCTGTTGATGCATTACGATATGAATAATGCTTATTAAAGAGAACATACGAATGGCGTTTACGTCGCTTCGCTCGAATAAACTTCGTGCGTATCTGACAATGCTGTCTGTTGCTGTGGGCATTCTGTCTATCGTAGGGTCAATGACGGCTATTGGGATCTTATCTAACTCCGTCAGCGCGCAGTTGTCACAACTTGGTAATGAGACATTCACTATCCAGAAATTCCCTTCCATTCAAATGGGTGGTGCGGATTGGATGAAATACATGAATCGTAAGTCGATCACCTACGATCAGGTAAAGTTTGTTAGAGAGTTTACGACACTGCCCGTAGCTGTAAGTGCGGAACATCAGTTAGCTCCTCTAACTGTGTCGTATGGTAACGAGAAAAGCGATCCCCAGTTTGAACTCGTCGGCAGTGATGAGAACTACGCAACAAACCACAACACAATCATCGAAGAAGGTAGAATGCTCACGCGTGAGGATGTGGAGTATGCACGCAACGTTGCTATTTTGACAAAAGATATTATTAAGCGTGTCTTTAAAGACGGCTCGTCACCACTTGGGAAGACGATAAAACTCAATGACCATCCTTATGAGGTCATCGGTATCTTTGAGTCAAAAGGTGGCAGCGGCGGTGCATCGCAAGATAACTACGCACTTATCCCTATAACAAACGAGCAGAAGAATTTTGTTGACCGTGATCTTATATCGTTAAACGTTACTGTTCGTGCTCGTAGTCAAGAACTTCTTGAGGCTACTCAAGATGAAGTTATCGGGACCCTGCGTGCTGCGCGAGGAGTCAAACCGGGAGTGGATAATGACTTCGAGGTTGAGTCAAATACGAGTTTGAATTTGCAGTTCGAGAGTTTCTCGGATTATATTGTCTATGCCGGAGCCGGTATTAGCGCGATAGCTCTTATCGCCGCATCGATAGGCATTATGAACATCATGTTGGTCTCGGTTACAGAACGTACAAAAGAGATAGGTGTTCGTAAAGCATTAGGAGCAAGACGCTCAAGTATCATTGCTCAATTTCTTACCGAATCAGTCATCATTTGCATACTAGGCGGTGCTGTCGGCATCATCTTAGGTGTTGCGTTTGGTAATATTATTGCTTTTTTCACGAATAGCCCTACATTTATCCCGCTTACGTGGATAGGGATAGCACTCTTTGTTTGCGTATTTGTCGGAGTCGTTTTTGGACTTTACCCCGCCATCAAAGCAGCTCGCATGGACCCTATCGATGCACTCCGTTTTGAATAGGTAATGCAATTCTTCCCGTAGATTTGCATTCATGCCAAAGCAACGCTCAAACTATCTTCTCTCGATACTCTCCGGGATACTGCTTGCAGTATCATTTCCGCCATTTGGTATCATTGGTGGGTTTGCTGCATTCATCGGGCTTATCCCGCTTCTTATTGCACTTGAAAACACAGAGCGGCTTTGGGACGCAGCAAAACGAGGGTATGTTGCGATGTTCTTCTGGTCTATCCTTGCTACCTATTGGGTAGGGGGATGGAAAGGAGAAGGGGCTGTTGACCCATTCCTTATGGTATCAGGTATTGCACTTGCTCTGGCACATCCGTTCTTTCTATTTATTCCGATACTTATCTACGACACAATGCGTCGCCGTTTCGGGCGAGTAGCTGCTCTTGTTGCATTTCCGATATTTTGGATAGGATTTGAATACGGACATTCACTCGGCGACCTTTCTTTCCCGTGGCTCAACCTGTATAATACACAAACCTACAATCTTTCCTATATCCAATTTATTGAGTTCACAGGAAGCTATGGTTTATCGCTTGTGATCGTACTTGTAAATATTCTTCTTTATCTTCTGCTTCGCTATAATGTCGTGCTTGGGGAAAAACTCGCGAAAGCGGCAAATGTTATTGGTCTAAAGAAGAAAATTCGGATGTATGGAATTGGTGCTGTTGCACTACTTATTATTATTCCTTATGTATATGGTTCTCTTAGAATGACGACTCTCGATTCCGAGATAGACCGAAAGCAGCTTACAGTCTCCATTATTCAACCAAACTTTAACCCTTGGGATAAATGGAGTCGTAGCTCTCGATCGGTCACTGACTCAATGTATAACTCTTCCAAAAGAGCGATGCCAAAAATTGGAGTACGTGTTGATCTGCTTCTCTGGCCTGAAACAGCGATAACCTACCCGCTGACACTCGAGCGGACAATGTACGATCTGCAAGACCTCTACTCCTTCATTGATACCTTTGGTGTTCCGATACTCACAGGTATACCTGATAGGGAAGAGTATGTAGTTGGTAGAGATTCGATTCCCCCCGATGCCAAAACATCAAAGAATGAAAAATTAAAGTATAGGGACTGGAATTCTGCACTGCTTTTTTACAAAGAACCAAACGGTAAGCA
>DATDEW010000091.1:0-2940 GCA_036522935.1 Kapaibacterium sp. (SeqCode) | reverse complement strand
TATCATTAATAATGCAAAGTTCTTCGCAGCAGATACAGCTTGTACTTTTCCTGTATTGTTCAAGCGGCAAATGACAACAGAGTGAATATTACCGGGTCCTTTGCGCACACCGATAAGGACAAACTTTCCATCGGGATCTGCTGTAGCTGAATATATGCCATCCATATGCTTACCTACTTCATTACTAATGCCATTCACGCCCAGCGATGAGTCTAATTGTCCGTTTGGAAGGTAGTGTATGACGGCACTAAAATAGTTACTATCCACGTCTTTCTTGAGCGCCAACTGAATAATATTCTTATTAGAATCCATTGCAGTACAATATACAATTCTATATTTATCTACATCAATAGGGGTCAGAGAAACACCAAATTCACCGAACGAATTATCGAGCTCACCGGTAGGAAGAAACCGTAGTAATATGGACCTGTACTCCCCACTACTTGTATTAACTATGGCAGTGCATAGAACTTTCTCATCCGGATCTATTAATATCCCATGAACCGATTCAAAGCCATCAGATAACTGCATGGCTATCCTACCGTTCACTCCGAACGATGAATCGATCATACCATTGAGATCTGTGCAGATCATTTTGAGCGGTGCGTTAGCTGAGCCTAACGAAGGGATACTAAAGATACATTTGTCTTTACCATAGAGGACTACATCCCATACGCCACCTGTATCTTCTTTAGAGCCGGCGATCTTTATTCCATTATCTCCAAATGACGGGTCACGCTTTCCAAGTGAAGTAATTCGTGTGATGATCGGGTAGTCTATCATTTTTGAAGACACTTTTTTAGGCATCGTACCCAATGCAAAGATAGCGCCGTCTGTATCAACTTTTAGCGTATGATAGGTAGCGATCTCTTCTGAACCTTGCGGAAAATATGTGCCGTTCTTACCGAATGTACTGTCAACTCTTCCATCGGCAAGAAACCTGATAATATATGGTATAGCCTCTAAATAGTTGTACCTGTATGCTTCTGCTAACCCATATACAAGCATTCTGCCATCAGGATAACAATAAAGCCGTGCGGAGTTGTCATATCCGCCGAAGTCAAATACTGTAAGCCCATTCTTGCCAAACGAAGAATCAATTCGTCCGTTAGGATGATGTCTCGTCACATAAATTCCTACCACGTTTAGAGAAGTACCCTCTGACCATATCAGACCTGCATGTAGTATCTTCCCATTAGGGAGGATATGAATATCTTGGGGCTCGATATATGCCGTGTCAAAAGGTATAGTTGTCACCACTCCCCCATCCCCAAACGTCTTATCAAGATACCCTGCCTGTCCGTAAGCGAGGCCGGATGAGAAGAGGAGAAGGGCCAGTATGAGGGTAGTGCGTTTCACGGGGCTATTGTGTGCAAGTAATATGCAAATGAAAAAGCCCTTTGAGGTCTTTGCGTTCCGCATCTTTGGGTGCTGTGTGTGAGATACTTGAAGACCAACCGCAGAGGCGCAGAGGACGCGGAGGGGGGAGCAGGTTGGAAATCTGCGCTACATGAACTTCACCTTCTCTTTTCCGAGAACAACAACATTTTTGAGTATATTTGCAATCAATAATTCACCCTATTATTATACCTTACCATGAAAATACTCCTCACGATCTTGGTTTGTTTTTCTCTTACAAGCTGCGCTGCTATTTTGAGCGGTGGAAATCAACAGACCATTAATATCGCATCCGAACCTGAAGGCGTAAAAGTCTATGCGAACGGCATGCCTGTAGGCTCAACCCCTTTGCGGTATCAAACCGATAAGCGCAAAGAACTTACCCTTGAGTTTAAGAAGGAAGGGTATGAAACAATTTCAACCGTTGTAACCTCAAGTGCAGGACCAGGGTGGATCATCGCTGATTTTTTCTTAACTTTTTTCGTAGGACTTATCATTGACGGAGCAACAGGTTCGTGGCTATCACTCGATAGAGACTTCGTTAAAGTATCCTTAGAACCGAAATAAACATATCATACATACGCTTCTTTTTTCCTTTTGCTCCATCCAAGCACAAGCTAGATCTTGCGAGGGTGCCAGCATTTTTTATAGTATGATCATAAAATACATAATCCCGATCGTGCTGTTTATGATCATGCTATCTGCCAAGAGTTACTCGGGCACTCCCATTTCATACAAGAAGAATCCTTCGCTCTATAAAGAGCAATTAAAGAATAAATGCTTTGTAGGTAGGATCGATATAAAGACGTATTATTTTTATTTTTCATCCGTATCTGATAGCACGGATGGATATTATTGGACAGGAGATACATCTCTGGTACGAAGACTACGAACATCACTCGTTGATGACACAACCATACACGTTACTCTTCTAGACGAACATAATTACAAGCACGGTGTCTTATTTGGACATCTTCGCAAACTTACAGACACAGATGCTGCGATCGGTGATGCTGATAGTATTGGCTTCTATTGTGATGCCGAATTCGGGAATGCAACGAATGACTCCCTATCTCTTCTAGGGTTTTTGTATAAACCTGCTCAA
Source organism: Kapaibacterium sp. (SeqCode) (assembly GCA_036522935.1). Taxonomy (GTDB): domain Bacteria; phylum Bacteroidota; class Ignavibacteria; order Palsa-1295; family Palsa-1295; genus DATDEW01. The sequence continues at coordinate 437 of DATDEW010000091.1, read as the reverse complement.
GAGAGAACCATCACGAGTAAGCTGTCGGGGTATTCATATAGGAATGGGAAGATATCCTCTACTATCAATTATCCTGCTATTTATGGTCCGTCTACCGACTGGGGTGGTATCGATCTCAATGGAGGATTTAAGGATTACTTCGTTGATCTTCAGAGTAACTTTGTATCAAATAATTATCCGAAGCTCCCTGATAGCAGCCAGAGCAAGGAGTCAATACACATAAACTATCTTCCTGCTGCGTTTACTGATCGTTTTTTCTCTTTATTTATAAAAGTAGAAACACTCAACTATGAGATGCCGCGTATCGCAACATTCTACTATAGTCTGAACATGGACCTGCAGCGACAAGTCGACCTACAACTAGTTGATCTATTTAAGGACACAATGGTCTATGTTGACAGTCTTATACACTATACGAACATCTACTTAAAAGAAGC
>DATDEW010000090.1:0-4564 GCA_036522935.1 Kapaibacterium sp. (SeqCode) | reverse complement strand
GAAGTTCGTCAATACGGGGTTGTCGATCTTGACGCGTCAGGGACACCTCGCACTTCAGCATACACAGGTGTTGACTGTTTTGATTATAAGAACCACATCAGAGGACGTAACTATGCGATACAAGGCAATATACTTTTAGGTCAGGCAATACTTGATTCGATGGAAGCACGATTCCTTCGCACAGAAGGTAGCCTAGCCGATAAACTTATGGCTTGCCTGCAAGGAGCGAATGTCCCTGGGGCTGACACACGCTGCCTTGGTGACGGACTTTCGAGTAAGTCATCCTTCTTGCGTGTATCAAGATGGGAAGACCCGGACAAAACATACAAACTCAACCTGACAGTTGGAAAAACAAAGACGGGAAGGGACCCGATAGATTCACTGCAAACACTTTATAATATTTGGAAAACAACAGCATCTGTCCACAGTGGAAACTATACAAATCAAATTGTTACCATATCAAATGATGCCGTATCAGGGAATACAATAGTAGATCTATCACAAGTAACTGTTGGCAGTCCGATAGTGATAACAGTTTATGACATATCCGGCAAAGAAGTCAAACAAGTCGAAACGAACAATGCAAAATTTACTATTGATAAGGGTATGTTTTCCAGAGGCACATACGTCATAAATGTCAGGCAGGGTGATGATATATTGTATATCGCGAAGGTAGCACTTTGATGAATAATTATTAAGCTCATCAAAAGAACGTTTTACATCATAAAAAGTTAGCATTCTATTCACCCTCACTATTCAAGTATGCTTCGAGTCATTATCTGTTCTTTATTTGTCTGTTTTTTATTTCTGAACTCGCTTCACGCACAAGAAGAAGTACGTCTATCCGGAGCAATTACCGAGAAACGAACCGGCGAAGCCATACCAAGAGCAAGTCTCTCGATCATCGGAACAAAAAAAGGTACAATAGCCAACAAGGATGGAAGATATGTACTTGCACTTGAATCCAATAAACGCTTTCGCTTACGTATCACTGCCGTAGGTTTTGAGCCTGATACGGTTGAAGTAACTATCCCCCAAGATACAAAGCGCGATCTTTCACTTTCGGCAACTCCTGTCAAAAGCAATGAAATAGTTATCCGTGGTGATGCTTCACGAGTCGAAGCGCGGCGTATTATGCGTGAAGTGATCCGCAGAAAGAAAGAATGGCGCGATAAGCTCTTCGACTATAAATGCGAAGCATACTCGCGGTGGAATGTAAAGACAATATCCGGCCGTGACACCATGATACGCTCGGTTGTCGAATCAACTGCCGAAGGATTCTGGAATAAAGAAAAAGGATTTTTTGAGCATATTACAGGACGTAAACAAACGGCTAACTTCCCTGCCCAAGCGAACGTCTTTAGTGTCGGGACGATAATGAATTTCTACGATGACAGAATTGGCTACGGCGAGTACGATCTGGTAAGTCCTGTCGCCGATGATGCATTTGATTCCTATGAATATGACCTCATTGGTACAACGAAGATCAACGGTGAACCTGTCTGGCAGATAGTGCTTTACCCGGGCACTCTTTCTACGGCATTCGATGGTTCGATTTGGATAGTACAGAGCGATTATACTATTGCATTCCTCGAACTTGAACCTTCAAAAGCAGTAAAACTCGGACCATTAAGCGAGCTTAAAATGCAGCAGACGTTCGACCTTTACCAGGATTCCTTCTGGATGCCAATAGACCTGCGTACTTTTATCGAAGTAAAACTTGCAATACCTCTGGTCCCCGTATTCCGTATAGAGCTTCTTTCACTTATTAAGAACTATAGCATTAATTCCGGGCTTCCCGACTCACTCTTTGCAGGAGAACGCAACATTGCTCTTGTAAGCGCTGACTCTATTGACAGCGCATCTTGGAATAAGAACAGAGCCATCCCGTTGGCGGTTGATGAGGAGAAGGCGTATGAGAGGATAGACAGTTCTATAACCAAGGCAAATGAAGAACCAGCAGCCAGCATATTTAGTCTTGGCACATTGATCTCTCTTATTCAACTTCCAAAGTATAACACTGTTGAAGGGTGGCGATTTGGACTTGGTACTAACATCAAACCATTCGATTCATGGCCGCTGAGACTATCAGGTAGTCTAGCATATGGCTTGCGCGATGAGCTATGGAAGTATTCCGTCGGTCTGCGGCAAGGTATCATTTTCGAGACAAAGAAATCCAATGTATTTAGCGGTTCACTTGACGGAGATTTCAAAGGAGTCTATAAGGATGTCCAAGACGTGAAGCTTTGGCTTGTTGCGAAATATTTTGATGATCATGGAGAAAGGGGACATCTTTACTCAGGAATTGAGAATACGATAACATCACTTATCTATAATGAGGACTATGAAGAATTTTACCACCAAAGCGGATATAGTATAGGGGTTGATATAACACCATGGGAAGAAGCGAACGGCACGTATTCTCTAAGATATAACCACACCGACATCTCCGACGTAAGGACACTGTATATAGTTAACGATACACTATCGAATCCACATCGGCACTACAATGACATCACGGTAAGCGTGAATGAAAGTACTGAGTTTAGTGGGCTTAGGGTATCGGTTGACGCAGTATATACAACCACTTCGCATGACCTCAAGAGTGAGTATACTTTTTCTATAGGTGACTTTACGCTTGAACTTTCCAAACGGCTCGGTGGATGGGGAGTAATGGATATTACAGGTCGTTATGCAACGACGTTCGCAGGCGAGTTACCCCGATGGAACAGTCTCTTCTTTGAGACACGCAATAAGTTCTTCTCAAAGTTCAATAACTTCCGAGGGCTTTATCCTTTTGAATTCATGGGCGATGAAGTAGCATCAGTCTATCTTGAGCATAATTTCTATGATCTCCCGACTCGCCTTGTTGGTCTGGATTTCATGGAGCCGTTGAACCTACAGTGGCGATTGCATGGTGGTATCGCATCAAGCAATACGAATCGCATTGGCAGTGCTGATGTACCGACGACAAATGATCGTCCTTACGGAGAGATCGGTTTTGGTGTTGGGAATATCCTAAACATTATTAACCTTGATGCAACATGGCGGCTCAACCACAAACGCGAGTCGAATTTCTTCCCAAGCGTAGCATTGCAATTCTCATTCTAAGCTATCCCGACCGTCTCAAGATAGATAGCGGGAGGTTTGCAAGGACGATTCGTCACTCTGTTTACGAAAACTAATGTTGTAGAGCCTTCGACAAGAAGAACACCATCTTTCTTTCGTATCGCTCTGTAGGTGATCGGGACTCGTGGTGAGTTTGCTGGTTCAAGTGTTGCAGTAATATCTATCTCATCGTCATACGCTGCACCGCTATAATATTTTATGCTTGCATCAGCGACCGGCAGCATAAACCCCAACTGTTCAAGCTCTGCATAGGGCAGGCCAATGGCGCGAAGCGTTTCTGTCCTGGCTACCTCAAAATACTCAAGATACTTTGCATAATACACGATACCCATCTGGTCAGTATCGGCATAGCGGACACGAAGAGTAGTTGTGTGGCTGACTGTTGGCACTACCGGTTATACTTCCTCTTCCTGCCAATATCCCATCTTCGAGAATTTCACTACTCGGCGAGCAAGTGCGGCTTCGTGAGAGAAATCAAGCTTGCGTAAGTTCGTTATCTCTTCGGTGATAGCTTCTTTTATGGTAGTGTACATTGCATCAGTATCGCGATGTGCTCCGCCAAGCGGCTCGGGGATAATTCTGTCAATGATGCCTACATCAATAAGATCTGTCGCTGTTAGCTTCAGCGCTTCAGCTGCCTGCTCTTTGTAATTCCAACTACGCCAGAGAATCGAAGAACAGGATTCAGGTGAGATAACTGAATACCAGGCATTTTCAAGCATGAGAACTCTATCGCCAACACCGATACCAAGCGCGCCGCCGGATGCACCTTCACCAATGATGACGATTATCACCGGTACGGAAAGGCGTGTCATCTCATAGAGATTTTTGGCAATTGCTTCTGCTTGTCCTCGTTCTTCGGCTTCAATACCAGGAAATGCCCCCGGCGTATCAAGCAAGCAAACTATCGGCTTCTGGAATTTCTCTGCAAGTTTAAATAGACGCAACGCTTTGCGATACCCCTCAGGGTTCGGCATACCGAAGTTGCGATATACGTTCTGCTTTGTATCCCGTCCTTTTTGATGACCGACCCACATCACAGAGCCGACATTTTCGAGCGTACCGAATCCTCCGACAATAGCCGGATCGTCACGGACACCTCTGTCACCATGCAACTCGATAAAATCAGATGTCAGGGCACTGATGTAGTCAAGCGTATACGGGCGTTCAGGATGTCTCGCAAGCTGGACCCGCTGCCAACGCGTGAGGTTCTGGAATATCTCTACGCGTAATTCTTCCACTTTTAACCCCATCGCCGTAATCTCATCGGATAGATCAACGCCATCCATAGATCGCATTTCTTCTATCTTTGCTTCGAGATCAACGATAGGTTTTTCAAAATCAAGAGTAACGTTCGCCATTATTTAACTGAAAATGTGACCTTGAGCGAGACACTACGGACTATAGCTTGGGGGTTGATACGGTTTGATGACCC
>DATDEW010000089.1:0-8055 GCA_036522935.1 Kapaibacterium sp. (SeqCode) | reverse complement strand
CTGATCGTATATAAGGATACTACACTCATTTATATAGGACGCAACACGCTCTATAGTCACGGTAATAATGCCACTGGTAGGGTTTGGTGTTACATTTGTAATATCTATGCTTTTGAGCTTACCTTGTAGCGCTGTAGAAATAATACTATCACCGCACTTTTCTTCAGTAGAGTACATGAGTGTACTCGAACCGAGTGAAGATGGAGTACAGCTTACTTGCCCCAGACTATCAGTCGCAAGGACCGACAGAATGGTAAACTCACTTTCCAAAGTATCAGTTAGATAGGTCTTTAGATGCATTTGGACGAAATCACCCGCCACAAATATCTTTGGTGTATCATAGGTGATTCTGATATCAAAGCCGCTCGTTGTGCCATTCTCTATAGTAGGAGTCCCTCCGTAAGAAGAAGTAATAAACGATGGTTCAAGCATGTCGGTGTTGCTCTTGACTCTAAGAAGTATTTCTTTGACCGGAGAATTATTTGGTTTTGAGACCACAATAGGGATAATTACTTCATCTCCTGCAGGTGCCGACATCGCCGTTGTTGTTAGCGAGAGCTCGAGAGGATCGGTCGAAATACCCGCCCCTGCAAGTGGCACACTTACACTTTTGGACTGTCCGGCTATCGTATGGAAGTAATATGTAAGTGTAGCATCGCGCTGCCCGCCTTGTGATGGGGTGAACATACCAATACCGTTTGCCGAAGACCCTACCGGAAGCGAAGTAATGCCTTGGCTGTCGAATTGGTAATCCATTGCTGCACTACCTGTGAGCGATACAGAATCAAAAATAAGTGTGTCGCAAGTTGTATTGGAGACTATCGTTGTAAATACCGTATCCTCACAGGTCATGAGAGTTGGTATAGATGGTGTTGTAAGCATTAGTATTCCGGGTGCATTTGTCCCTGTTCCTTCGAGTATGACCTGACGCTCACCTAAGGATGTCATTATCTTTAGTACTGCTCCTGTTGTGCCAACTACGTTTGGTGTGAATCGGACAATGACGCTATCGGTCTTTCCGGCGGGGAGCGTCAGATTCGTGATGTCTTTAATGACAGTAAATCCTGCCTGTGTACTATTAGGGACGGTTGAATCTATTCGTAGAGAAGAGCACCCGTTACTTTGTATGTATAGTACGAGATCTTTGTAACCGCAAAGGGAAACAGAATCAAACTGAAGCATTACAGGAGTAATGAGTATAGACGGTGCTCCGTCGATAACCTCACCGCTGACAAAGAGTATCGTATCAAACCGCGTTCCACCTGATGTTGAATAGACCTGCAGCTCTCTGGTAAGTGTACCAACAGTAGTAGATTGTAGCTTAACGATAAATCGCAATGACGAATCACTGCCGAGAATAGTATTTGTTATACCGATCGGAAGTGAAAACGGTGGTAGTACAAGCAATGAATCAATATTTACTGCGGCACATGAAGTATTATGCAGGACCACTTCAACTTCAACAGAGTCACAGGCCATTGTTGTAATGACCGGCTGAGATAATTCAAGTCCTCTTGATCCTTCAATTCCAGCTCCGGTAAGCGCTACAGAGTCCGCATTATTTGATGTCGTGATAGTTAATTTTCTATTAAAGCTCGCTGCAATATTTGGTTTAAAGCCAATGAGAAATTGTCGTTTTTCACCGGGTCCGAGTGTGAATGGTTGAAATGAAGATTCAAGTGAGAATGGAAGTACCGTTGATAAAGAACCGACAAACATATCGGCGCACCCCGCATTTGTAATGGTAATGATACGGGTTGAATCTGCACCGCACGTACCAACATTACCAAAATCAAGAGATTTGCTTGCTCCTGTCTCTACCACGAGCGGCACATCCTTCGGGGGAGTGCCTTGAATCGTTATTGTAATAGTTGTATCCTCAAATGCACCATCTGCATGACGAAGACGAAGACGAATTCGTTGGATTGAAATTCCTGTAGTTACCGGTTTATAGCGTACAGTTACTGTATCGAATTTTGTACCATCCTTACCAAAGTATCTTTGAGTGGAAACCTGTCCTAATTCGTCATTATTATCATCAAGAAAATAGACTTGACTTACTAAGAGCGTATCACAATCCGAATAGGTAAGACGAAGCTTCAGGTCATTGCTATCACAGACAACAGCTCTGAGGGTATCGGATGGGATGATCTGGCTAATTGTTGTTATCGGGAATACGGAACCTGTGAGTTTTCCGTCACCACCATTTGTTGTTTTCCAAACCTCTCCTGTTTTACTGAATGCATAGACGACGGCGCCGCGACCTGTAACTGCGAAGCGCGTATCGCTTGTGTTGGAGGGCCCACCCACAGCTACCCAATTCTGCCCTCCATCAGTTGAGCGTAAAAATCCGTAAATAGCATCTGCCAGATCATTTCCTTGTCCCTGCACATACACAACACTCGAGCATCCTTTTGACCCGGCAATGCCGCCGGTGATCGCATCTGCTTCGAATGTGCGGCGAGTATCGAATGTCTTCCCGGAATCCGCAGTCAGGACAATAAATGAATCATCTCCTTTCGGTTTGTTATCTTTTTCACTTGCATAAAATATCTTTCTTGTCGCCGGGTCTGCGTACGGAGTCCATGATTCATGGAAGGTAAGTACTTCCTCCCATGTGTTTCCTCCGTCAGTTGTTTTGTGATGTGGTGCGCCATTAACGGCTTCTCCGGTAGAGTAACCTATATCGTCATCAAGAAAATCTAAGCCAAGGCATCCGAATGCCGGCTTTACATTCTGAAACGTCAAGCCATTATCTGCAGAACGTTTGATGCCAAAAAATCTATCAGTAAAGAAGATACCGCGCTTCGTCTCGCGGATTGCAACGCCGAAATCGGCTTGATGTATCAGATCCCAAAACAATCCTCCATCAATAGTTCTATATACTCCACTCCATCCCTTTTCATTTCCTTGTTTAAGAAGTGCATACCCGACATTTCTATCACGAAACCAAATATCTGTGAATTGACCGGTAATATTTTGATTAGGCATCAGTGAGCGTGTCCAGCTTCTTCCTCCATCGGTTGTATAATATATAGCGGCAGGTGTACCGGTCGAGACATAAATACCTGTTCCGATAAATCCAATGTTCTCGTTGAAAAAATATCCTGATGTTACCGTCGTAGGCGCTGTAAAAACCTTCACCCACTGACCAAGAGCGGGTACACTAAGTAGAACCAGTACTATCACAAGAAGTCTCTTCACTTGTTTACTATCACATTACGTATTGAGTTAATCGTGATGATAGTATAGATACCATTCGGTAATTGTAAGAGATCAAGTGTATTTTCACCTGCGAATAAATTACCTGAGAGTACTACATTACCTAGCACATTCAGTATCGTGAAGTCTGATTGGGCAGGAGAAATAATATGAAGAACGCCACGTGTAGGGTTAGGGTAGAGAGAATATACTAACACATTAGCATCAGCGACAGATACTATCGGGTCTTTGTATCCTGTACCTGTCAACGTAATAAATGTTTTACCAAGATTAGTCCAGAGCGCAGCTGACTCAAGAAAAGCGCCTTCGCTTTTTGGGATAAATTCTATCCCAAAGGCAACATTATCACTAGGAAGTATATCAATAGGGTAGGTCTTTTCATCAATATGAAACAGGGCAGGGAAACTTGACCGAAGCGAATCGATGCGAAGTGTATCACATCCAACATTAACAATATAGAGAGTGTCTTTCTTTGTTTGACCAACTTTTATGCTTCCGTACGAAACGGATTTTTCCGGAAGTAAAAGCACTGCATCATCGGATATACCAATGGCATAAATGACTATTTCTTTTGACTCCCGCAGCCCTGAAAGCGGGGAATGGTATGCAAGTCGAAGCCTGATGCTATCAATACCTACATGTTTTGCACGGAACGTAGCGCCGATGGCTATTTCTGTATCCGATACGACTTTTGATGAAAAGGAAAATGTGAAGGCAGTGTTTGGGGTGTCTTCGATAAGTGAATCTAATAGAACTCCTGTGCAGAGGTCATAACGAACATATAAATTGAATTTGGTTGGCGAAGAGCCGGAACAAATAGAATTGTTGATAGCACTATCAGCACGAAAGAGCACATAGTTGGAGATAGAATCCGGTATCGTCCCGTCGCATCCGTCACGCGAGACCGAGAGTATGCCGCTTCTATCAAGCCAGAAGAATGTCGAGCCCCTATCAAGTATGACACACTTTACATATCGGTATGACGAGAAGATAGCACTTCCAACTTCCTGAACATATCTGCCCTGTGATGTAGAACGGTACATCTCAAGATGCTCCATCGAATCAGGTCCGATATAGAATGTACCGGAGCAGTCCTTCGTACCAAATATCGCACCGGATGTACTGAAGAAGAAAATACTTGTTATTGTTGAAAAAGTTTGTCCGTTATCAAGAGAGCGAAGAGGAAGTTTTGCTCCTATATAAAGTATCTTATGTGCTGTATCGTAATAAAGAGATTGACCTGTGCGAACAGTATCTATAACAACACTCCAATCTTTACCGCTATTATTGGTTCGGTAAAGCGTATTCTGCCCGAGCGCATAGGATGTTTGAGCAGATACAATGGCAACATCTCGTACAGAATCCGATGTGGGGATACCTGAAGACTTAAGGAAGCTACCTCCGGACATGTACCATAGATCCACTCCTCGGGAGATAAATATCTGCTCGTCATGAACAGTAATGACCCGTGAGTAAACCGCGTCTAATATCTTTGTCCATGAAGTCCATCCATTCGATGATTGGTAGATACCATCGCCTTTGATAGATGCGTAGGCAACATTTTTATCATGAATAACAATAGAATTTACTTCACCGGAAGGAATAAATACACCGAGAAGAGTACCTTTCTCCCATTTGCCGAGGACGCGGGAAGCGTCGTTGGTAGCAATAAGTCCCAGCCGCGTCGTGAGCATATCGAATGAGCTGACCTTGCGGTCCTCGATAATGCTCCAGGATGCAGAAACGCGAAGTGCGAAAAGGGTTAGTATGAGTATGTAAAAAGACCTCACTACTAATAAAACGCATATCCGGTAAGAGAGTTACCGAAGAATGGTAACCCCTAGACCTCTATCATCATCGGCATTTCGGCATGGATAAGGTTAGACTTTTCGCTTTTATTACCTGCAAGGTCATAAGCCAGAATGAAATACTGGTACCTTCTGCCGCTCATGGCGAGGTTATCGGTGTACATTGATGTACCGACAGTGTAAATATGATCGAATGACTTACCGTTATTTTCCGAGCGCCATATTTCGTATCCGGCGACCTTCTCGTTGTCGGTTGCTTGTTCCCAGTTCAAACGTATCTGATTAGTGCGTACTAATACTTTTAACGGTTCGCCTGACTGCCACTTCGGAGCTTCAGTATCTTCGGAGTACGGTGCATGTTCGAATTCCTTCGGCCACAAGCCACAGACAACTTTATGGAATGTCTCATCAAGTGCTTTACAGACATTCCAGTAGATACACGTTACGATCGTATTCCGTTTACCTTCTTTTATCTTCTTGATGATATCAGGATCGGCGAGCAAGCCGCGAGCCATGCCGATCAGGTCGCCTTTTCCTTGCTGCAATGTTTCTTCTGCTTGCTCGGGAGTAGATATTTTTCCTGTTGCGATGACAGGTGTATCAAGCCCTGCATTGCGTAGTGCCCGGCGCGCAGCTTCAGGCATGTGAAGGTTGTATCCATCCGGGTATTCAGCAGGGGGCATACATCTATCGCCGGAATAACCTGTGTATGGATAAAGAACTTCGCCATCCTTATGAACTGCATCTTCGAACTTACCACCGGCTGAGAGCGAAATATAATCAACTCCTGCTTCAGCCATGCGGACTGCTATCTGTGCTGATTCAAGCGTTGTGTATCCACCTTTGATGCATTCTTCACCGAGGAAGCGGACACCGATAGGGAAATCATCGCCTACCATTCGCTTTACTTCTTTGACAACAGCAAGCGGGACACGTAAGCGGTTCTCAAGCGATTTACCACCGAACTCATCGGGGCGTTTATTCTTCTTCGATAAGAACGAACTCATCGTATAGGCATGTGCCATGTGCATCTCGATGCCGTCATAGCCACATTCTCTGGCACGGAGTGCAGCCTGTCCGTACTGCTCGATGATGAGCTTAATGTCGTCTTTGGAAAGATCTTCTATTTTCTGTCTCCAGCCGGAGCGGGCTATCTTCAGGAAGTGGATGATCTGCGGCATCACCTTCGAGTCGCTCGTATCATGAACGCGCTTGGCAAGGTCCGTTAGCCCGGGCTTAAATGTATCATCACTGATACGAAGAAGCGGACCGGATTTCGCGCCGTGAACTGCCATTGCCTCGACAACGATAAGCCCAACCTGCCCTTTGGCAAAGCGGACATAGCGATCGGTGATTTCCTTATTGACCAAGCCGTCTTCGCCCGATAGGCGCGTCACCATTGCCGGCACGACAAGGCGGTTTGGCAGTACCATCCCCTTTATCGGGAATGGAGAGAGAAGTTGTTCGTACATAGGCAGGATATAACCCGTTTACGAGGAATTCTATTTCTGATATTTATTGGGTTGGCTCTACCTCTGTTACTTGCTTCACAACTACTGAATTCGCAAGTATATCATGTATCGCTCTGCGGCGTTCGTTACCGAGCATTGTAATGAGTTCGGCGAGGAGCCAGATCGATGCAAGGTTACTAAGGATTCGAGGGATAGGATTATCTTTATCAATCACTCCGTCAACACCTTGAAGTGATACAAGGACAAACAAAATACCTACAATTTCTATAATGATGTATGGGAGATCACGGATAATTGCTCGCTTGATACCAATATATCTTGTTTCGTCATCACCACTAAGTACAGTAATGCCTACCGCCTTCTTGCCAAGCGTGCCACCGCGAAGACCAGTGAAATACACCGAATAGGCAATAAAGATAAATGAGTGAAGGATCGTGAGTGTAAGACTCGCACTATCAATAACTCTATCATCAGAAAAGAGGTACTTTGTTACAGATCTTTCTTCTCCGCTAGTGCTATAAAAGAAGAGAAAGTCAATAATGATTAGCGGAAATGAAATGATGATAGCGTCCAAAATCCCGGCAAAGAATCGCCGCCAAAAGGTTTTGTATTTAGGATGTATGGCTTCCATGTGGGTATGACGTTAAGTAATGAACTCAAATATACGATACGATTGGTACTTTACGTAGGAAGGATGAGGCAGGAGGGTAAACTCTTTAGCCCTTGAAGGATTCAAGGGCTAAAGCAAAATACAAGAAGAAATTACATCGGGCATTCGATGTGATTCTCGCGGACGACACCAGTTAGCAAGTTGTAGTATGCTTTTGCTGTGGTGCGGGCGGCTTCGATAGCACGCTCTTCGTCTTCAGGTGAAGTGATAAGCGTTGCAAGCATATCGCGCTCTGCCTGACGGTGGAGTTCATCTGCCTCTTCATGGACGCGGAAGAATGCCAAACCGTAATCGCTCTCAACGCCATAGAACTTCTTGAGTCCGTCGATCTTCGTCTTCGAAACTTCAGGAATTTGTGACTCATATCCGTATAGAGCTGCGACACCCTCAAGTGTCGAGCCGTTACGTGCAAGGTTCATCATTGTAGAATCAAGCTCTGATGTCTCCGGGTACGCAGATGAGTTGCGAACCGCATCACGATCGCAGCCAAGTGCTTCCGAGAAGCGAAGCCAAAGCTCAGGGTGGTTCTCATTACCCCACTCTTCTTCGAGTAAATTCTCAAGGAGCTGCTTGCGGACCTCAGGGCTTTCAGCGCCGGAGTGAACTGCACTTACGTAGCGCGGGAAGTTGCGCTCGAACTGGTAGTACTGCTTTGCGTACTCCTGTAACTGTGCATTTGTCAGCGTTCCGGCATTCCATGCCTGATAGAACGGATGACTTAAAACTGCATATTCAGCTATGATACCGTCAAGACGGGTGATAAAATCGTTAGACATACTTTGCTTTCTATTGATAAATCGGATACAAATATACGTAGGGGAAAACAACAGGTTGGCTAATTTGAATTCGCCAAAATTCCCTACCTTAAGACCCTATCCAGGAA
>DATDEW010000088.1:0-2061 GCA_036522935.1 Kapaibacterium sp. (SeqCode) | reverse complement strand
TCTCCCGTACCCATTGTGTAGGTTTGCAACTTATGTGTTCTACCAAGTGCATCGTACATGGCAACATCTAGCTTCTTTGAAGACGTTGACTGAAGCATAATAGAAAAACTACCTGTAGTAGGATTAGGATAAAGTAGTAACGAATTTGATATTGGCCTCTCTCCTGGTGTTTTATTGTTATCTGCAAGAGCAATTCGATAGATAGCTGCGATACCTCTGTCAGAACTAAGATAAATATTTGAGGCGGAATCCTGTATGAGCCCGCATGGTCGTCCCCAATATGAGTAGTTGAGTGAGTCAGTGAGAAACCCGGTTAAAAATGTCTCCCCTTCCCATTTTGAAATGAGAGGATTCCATTGATATCGTAATATGTCATACCCGAGCCCCACCGGTCTGCCCCCTTTTGAACTTCCATGCCGTGCAATAAGAAGCGTTTTAGGTGGTGCCTGAAAATAAATCCGAGGGTCGTTGTAGAAGACAAGTCCCATTGGTGTTGTATGTGCATCAATGGTGATAGCGGGATGTGCCATATTTGCAACCCGGATAGAGTCGTTAGCTGTCAGCGGCAAAATAGCTTGATATTCAGGAGCGGCATTGAAGTTAACCCACGTACCATTCCCGTATGCAAAAGGCCAACCAAAGAAATCATCCTCTACCACTGGTGTTACTATTTCAGGGGGAATGTCATCTCCAAGTTTATCCCTGTCTGCATTTGATGCCCATAGGGTACCAAACTCTTTATCAATAACAAGCCCAAGCGCATTGCGAAGACCGGATGCAAACACTCTCCTACCTGAACCATCAAGGTCGAATTCAAGTATCGTCCCACGTTCGGGGTCACTCTCACGACAAGCATTGCAGGATGATCCCACCGACAGATATATTCTTTTCTTTATTGAATCTATAATGATCGTTCTTGTAAAATGATTATACGGACCATCAGCACCAATACCTGTAATAAATGGTCGTTCGGTTTCATAGTAGCCATCATTATTTGTATCAATAAATTTTCTAACGCGACTAGGCTCAGCTACATACATTGTATCATCTAAGAAGGCGAAACTATGTGCCGAATAAACTTGAGGAGATGTAGCGTATAATGTATCCCCTATACCATCATTATTTTTGTCAGGAATTGCAAATATCCGACCTCCATCAATGTCCGCCACATGCAACACATTGTTCTTATTGACTACCATAAATCGCGGACATTTTAGATTAGAATCTACATAAAATACACTCGCTTTGAAATCAGAAGGATATGTCAGCATATGACTTGGCTCATAGAAGGTCTTGAATTTCTCCGGGACGATAAGAGTATGCTCAGTGATCTGAGCATACAGAGCACCTGAAATAATGAGAAGGATGAAAATGATGATCTTCATGATGCGTCTTTTCTTTTAGAACACGGAAGTATCATAAAAGTATCACATGAACTTCTTTTTCATCAGTATATTAAGAGGAATATCTGTCCTAAAATTCAAGATTGCACGAATGCCCCATCAATTAAGATTGGTGCAGCAGCGCTTACATTCACTTCTGAAGCAATCATGACATCACTTCTATATCCACGATCAATTAACTCTTGACCTGATATTGATTGGAGTAATACACCTTTGATATTATTCTCATTGGAGTCGAAAACCAGCCTAGCACTTTTTGCTTCGATTGAAAGTTCATTTTCAAAGCATGAGATAACCGCTCCGGCACCAAGCAGATCCTCAATTGCAAAACGCATAGAATTATCCTCCCACTTCTCTCCGGCAGCAATAACTCCGATACTTTTTGACATAGAACTTGCTTGTAACGCAACAGTTTTGGCATTTCGCAAACAAGCTGTAAATATTGTTTTTGATGTTATCAGTGTAGAGAGCTCGGAGCCGTTGGGGGATGGGAGAACAAGCTTTGTTTTATCAGGAATATCTAAAAGTGATCCCGGAGATAATGAGTATGTAGACTCGCCCCTTTTGTGAGCAAGTTCTGCATGTAATTCATCAGCATAGCTGGCGGCTCTCTCGTCTTTGAAAGCGAATGGGTAAACTAGTGCACCGCGACCGACAG
>DATDEW010000087.1:0-6920 GCA_036522935.1 Kapaibacterium sp. (SeqCode) | reverse complement strand
GATGATGCTGGCATCACAACTTGCCGGTGGTATCGTCTATGAGAACGGTTCATTCCTCGATCAGAAGTTTATCGTCATAGGTTTTTTACTCTGTATGCTTCTGCTTTTTATCTTTCCGCTGTTCTTCTTCGGCGGAAAACTTATTGAAGCAAAACGTGAGGGACTCTTGAAGTACGGCGCATTCGCAACACAATACAGCCGCGCATTTGACAGAAAATGGATCCGCGGAGATAATCCCGAGAACGAACCTATGCTCGGCTCAGGCGACATGCAGTCACTTGCCGATCTGGGCAACAGCTACAACGTTATTCAGGAGATGAAGCCTATCCCGATAGGCAAAGATACCATCATCGCACTTCTGGTCCCCGGCATCATCCCTATGATACCGCTGCTTCTCTACGAAGTCCCGGTCAAAGACATCTTCGATACACTGAAGGGATTAGTGCTTTAGAAATTTCTTTTATTCAACGACATTGTAGGTGACAAGTATCGTCATTATAAAGATAAGTACAAGACCACTGAGGAATGCATACTCTGCGACAAGCTCGTAGCGTTTGATCTGGGATGACTTCCCCCTGAGTGAGAGAAACGAGAGCAAGCAGCTTGCCATAAAAAGTACGAGTGCTGCTGCTGTGATATCATCAATGAACGACTCAACAGGAAGCTTGAATAGCTTCAGCGAGGTGAGTGCAATGAAGCACAATCCGACAAGATTGCCCGACGTGTTCAAAATATACCCTGAGTTCGACTGTCTGTTTTCCATGGCAGAAGCAACATCAAAAAACGAATAATTGTCAAGTTTTCCAACCGCCTATTCTCTGTCAAAAAATAATTTCAGATTTATTTGGAAACGGGAAAAAGTTTGCTTATATTGGTACGTGCTTCGATGAGCACCTATTCTCAAGCGTAAAGCTCAAACTTTAAAGCTTAAAGAAATACGACATAAATTATTGAAAGGCAACGACATGCAGGCAAAAGGCAATATATTAGAGCGTACTGACCTCCCTGATAGGCAGGCACAAGTGCTTGATTTTCTTGAGGAATACATCGATGTGGCGGGGTATCCGCCTTCGATCCTCGAAATAGCTGATTCGCTCGGGGTCTCCTCGACGTTCGGCATTCGTAAACATCTGGAAGCCCTTGAGAAAAAAGGGTTTATCCGCCGTGCCGAGGCAGGAAGCGCGAGGTCTCTCTTGGTGCTTCGCCCATCGCAGGAGCGCCGTGGCGTCCGCCGCTCCTCCTCTATACCCGTCCTTGGCCGGGTTACCGCAGGCGAACCCATCCTTGCTGTTGAGAACGTCGAGGGCTGGCTGGCGTTTAAGCCAAATAAGAGTGCCGAGAGCATGTTCGCCCTCCGCGTTGAGGGGCATAGTATGAAGGATAAGGGTATCATGAGCGGAGATTATGTCATTTGCCGACAGCAGAATACGGCAGAGAACGGCGAGATCGTTGTAGCACTGCTCGATGATTCGGCAACGGTCAAGACCTTCCGCCGTATGCGTGGCGGGGCGATCCAGCTTGAGCCGGCGAACGACAAATTTCGTCCTATCCCGATCGATGAAGACTCGAACTTCCAGATCCTCGGCAAGGTAGCAAGCGTTTTCCGCGCCATTGACGACAGAAGACCGGGTCTTATCCAAATGAACTACTCGTAAGAGTTTAGCGAGTTTTATGAGTTTTATGAGTTTGGTGAGTTCGTAAGAATTTCACTACCGGGATAGTATTGCCCTCATTAAAGATGAATAACTATTCACGGTTTCAGGTAATAAACATTTTGTAACAGTCAGACATTAAACACGTAAGGAAAGGTAATTAAAATGGAAGTTATGAGAGTCATTCCAACAATAGAGTCCCCCCAACCCGAAGCGCCCCTACGTAAACGCGGTTATGAGGGCATGCAGATCGATAGCGAAATTGCTGCAGCCCGTGCGCGTCATTCGTGGGGACATCAAGAACAGGTTCGCATTGAAGCACTCCGTAGAGAGCTTGCAAATTCGTACGACTTGAATGCATCAACCTACGCAGGCATCGGTTTCCACCGTGTCCTTCCCGAAGATGTGAGCACGACGGTCACAACGAACGTTGCACTCCAAAAGCGTTTGGACGGACTATGCGAACGCTTGCGAGCAAGATATTAAGTAGTCGGTAGTTCGCAGTCGGTAGTCTTTAGTAAGGGCGGACTTTTAGTCCGCCTTTTTTTCTTTATTATACACGGGTTTCAATGATAATTTCATTTTTACAAAAGCAAAGTACTTTTACATTGCAATTTTGTAACCACATAACTTATTTTAAGGAAGTTAACTATTCAACTGACTTTGGTTTTGTTAATACAAAGGCGCGACAATCAGCTATGTCATCATGCCAAATAGTATTAAATTTAGTATAGGTCAAAGTTCTTCTCCCGGGGGCTTCAATGCCGGGGTCTACAAGAAATATTTCCCTGCGAATTGTATCATAGCCTACCATTACTAGGGTGTGGCCTATAGGAGGAAATGATGTGCTTAATAATATAGGATTACCATTGTCAAGAGTCTGGCGAATCTCCCTAAAACCATTTTCAAATCCAATACTATCTACTGGAAATACTCGCAACTCCCAGTTGTATCCTAATGATCTAACTCCATTGATAAGATCTCTAAGGTACGTTCCATCGAAGTCGCTATTTATTGGCGTGGATAGCTGTTTTAGTGATTGAGGTGATATGTCTTTGTCTCCATAGTATGCAAGTATCATAGATGCTGATGTCGGCACACACATATTCACAGCTTGTTCTTTATGTATGACTTGAATATATGCATACTCACCTTGAACAATAGGTCTGTCCATACAGCCAAGCGACGAAATCCAAACAATTAATAGTAAATATATTATATACTTATACACGACTTTGCTACTTCTTTGTTAAAGGCAACAAGTTACCTCAAACAACCTATACAATATGTTATTTAAAGCCGTTCACTCTGCTAAGTAAGAAATAGGAGTACAGCGGAATAATGGGGACGGGTTACCTGATATTTTCAAGGGAATAGGAGGGCGGACTTTTAGTCCGCCCTATTTTATGTATCACTGTTTGATAAACGATTTCGTCGTTACCTCACCGGCATGTTTGATGATGAGATAGTATACGCCGCTCGGCATCTCTTTCGTCTCGATACGAAGCGGGGATGTGGATAGCTGTGCATTACTCATCGTCATAACTGACTTCCCTGTTACATCGGTTATTTCGAGCGATGCTGCTTTGGCATCTTCAGATTCTATGAGAATATATGATGACGACGGATTCGGATAGATGCGAATGCTCTTATCATCTTCGACTCTCTTAACAGATGAAGTGCCGCCGGTCTTGAATGACCATGTCGATGACCACGGTCCTTGAGCAGATATATCAATAGGGCGGACGCGCCAATAGAACTTCTGGGCATTCGGGAGATCTCGCGCCGTCACTTCCGATACATTGACAATAGTATCAAGACGTACTGCAGAGGTGAAGTGCGAGTTATCACCAACCTGCACACGGAATGATCTGCCACCGGCAGAGACACCCCAATCAAGCCACACGTCATGGCCTGCCATCAAGGAATCATCAACAGGTGAAGACAGCTTCAGTGCTTGAGGAGTCACAAGTCCGTTCTTCTTTACGTAGAAATTCTTTTTATGCGTCTGCCCCTTGAATGTTATAGAGAACTCCCACTTCCCTTCGGGTGTACCGTTAGAAAAGGTTCGAGACCAGTACCACCATGAAGATGAGAAGAATTCATCTTTTGTTTTTGTATGTGTCCAGGTGTCATGCACATTCCCATTTGGGTCCGTGAGAGTGAGCACGGCCGGCTCGTTCTTCTGCTCATCTGCCATATAAAGAGCGAAGTAATGTGTAGCTCCGATATTTACAGTATCTACTAAATAGAAATAGTCAACGGTCGCATAGCAGTCATCTTGTATCGGGAATGTTGAGTGTATGACAAGTGCATTTACTTTTGGGTTGTAATACTCTCGCTGATCGGTCCACATTGACGGCTTACCGCTTGGGTTACATGCACCTTGCCACGGGTCAATGACAGAATCTTCTGCATTGTGAACTTCAAAATGAAGATGTGGTCCGCTTGAAAAACCGGAGCTGCCGACAAGTCCGAGGTACTCACCTTTTTCTACGCGAGAGCCGATCGTCTTCCCGGTCAAGCTGCCTTCTTTCAGATGACCATACCAGGTAAGTGTACCGTCATCGTGTTCCAAGTAGACTGCATTCCAGTTGCCATATTTTTTATTTGGATTCCATCCGCAGTTACGATCAAAGTTACCGTCATCTTTTGCATATATTGTCCCTGATTCAGCGGCAACAACGGTGGCAAAGTTCTGATCCATAGTGTACCACCAATGTGGCCAGAGATAGATGTCTGTTCCGTTATGATTGTATCCGCTCTCTAGGTCGTACGTTCGCTTGCCGCAGTTATAATCGCTTACTTCGTTGGGGTACTGTTTATTCTCATCGACGAAGTTTGAGATAGCATCGATAGAATAGAACGGGCAATCTGCCGACTTGACAATAGGCCACATGAAGGAAACAGGTTCGGCTTTGTTTTGCGATGGTCTCGGTGCTATCTCATGCAGTTCTTTGAGTGCTTGCTGCGAACGGGCAACAAGGGCTTCATGCTGCTCGGGTGTTATGCACTGAGAATGTGATGGTGTAAAGCCACCGCCTCCGGTAGGAATGCGATGTTCTTGTGAAAATAACGCACAGGGGTATAGTGCGAGTACTAAAAGTATTCGTTTCATGATATAATTGATGATTTGTGAAAAGTGATGGTGTCGGCAACCGCATCCCATAGGGGATGCGGTTACAAGATCTTAGGCTATTTCATACGTACTATTTGCTTTGTATAGTTCTTACCGTTAATGGTAGCGATGAGCGTGTAGACACCGTCAGCGATGGTCGCTTCCGGCTGCCATGAATACTGTGATGATGAAGCTGACAGCTTACCATCATACAATGATGTAACGGTCTTACCAAGCATATCAACAATAGTAAGAGTTACTTCTTTACCTACGAGGGCTTCCGGTATTGAGATATCAACGGTTACTTTTGCGTTCGATGGGTTCGGAGAGATGTTCATCGTGATACCAGCAGTGTGTAAGTCATTACCAACGGATATCTGCGCTGTATCAAATGCTACTATATCTGCGTCGAGTGATACATAAGACGGCTCAGTGCCCGCATCATGTGTGTATGTAAAATATGCAGAACTATATCCGATAGCGAAGGGCTTAAAGCGTATCTTGACGAATGTACTCCTATTGATGCCTACGGTTTCTTTATTCGTATCGGTCATGATCGTCCAATCGTCGGGATTGATGCCCTCTATGTACTTCCTATAGATGGTAAGTGGTGCATCACCTATGTTTTGAAGATACACAAACTGCGTATCTATCCGTTTCTTAAATGTGATCTGACCATAATCAAGACCTACAAACTTTTCTTCTATCATAGGTGCTGCACCCGTTCCTGTGATATCAACAACAGAAGGAGAGCCGGCGCCGTTATGGTAGATATACAGCTGTCCGGTACGCTCTGCACCATACTTCGGCTGGAAGGTGATCGTGACGTTCGATGTGTTGTTCGGCTGAATAGTGATCGGGAATGTCTTTGGTGATTTCAAGACGAACTCGGTATCAGTCCCAGGATCAATGACCAAGTTACTAATAACAAGCGGCACAGTACCAACGCTACGGATAAGACCAGTGAAGGTAGAATCCTTCTTATTATGGATGGCTGTCTTGCCTGCAAAAGCAACCTCGCCTGGTATTGTTTCGATACCTGCAACAGAACCGAGACAGATAGCGCCATCGATGTTTGACTTGATCGTCTCGATAACGCGA
The DNA here is from genome assembly GCA_036522935.1 of Kapaibacterium sp. (SeqCode). Taxonomy (GTDB): domain Bacteria; phylum Bacteroidota; class Ignavibacteria; order Palsa-1295; family Palsa-1295; genus DATDEW01. The sequence continues at coordinate 1,049 of DATDEW010000087.1, read as the reverse complement.
TGATCGTTTGGCGTGTCAAATGAGAAGTCCTTATTATTACAATAGCTCATGATCGAACCTGTGATCTGAACAGGGGTCCAATTACATCCGCCATCTGCTTGTACGCAATGATCGATACCATCAGGCGGATAAGCCTGACAGTTATGGGTATGCGCTGAACCAAAATTATGTCCGATCTCGTGAGCAATAACGCTTTCATCAACTGAAGGAAAAGACGTGCTTCCCATGATGCTTGTTACAGCATAGCCAATATCTTTTCTACAAAGACCTGACAACCATGCAAGACCTGCTGCGCCTCCGCCGGGTACCTTCTTCGAGATAAGGTGTGCGAGAGTACGATCAACCCCGCTATTATTTGATGACCAGTAATTTGTGAACGATGTTAAAAGCGGCTGGAGACTTGTTCCTGAATACGGGTCAGGAGTTGTGTATATCTTGAAACGTCCAAGCTGAAGTGCAACGTCAAGTTCTGCTTCATACACACTGGAGATGACAGCAAGGCGTGCGACAAGATAATCCGTCAATGATGTTTCGTCACCGAAGAAATCATAGCACTGCTTATCAGCATCGAATGCAATAGTAGCTGACTTTGTCGCTGCCTGCGGCATCTGTGACGGGTTCTTTTTCGTATTCTTTACCGCTGCAAACTTCTGGAGTGAGTTCGTCGGATCGTAAAGCTTTTCATTATCCATAGCACATTCACCGGTATTTACTACACCTGCTAATGCATTGGTTACTGTAATATATGCAACTGATGGAGTATTGTCATACCCAATAGTATATTGCTCTCTGCCGTTGAAGCGTATCATGCCTGAGACCTTATCGTTCGTAAGACATAACACAACATGTGTATTCGGATCACCGATAACCTTACCGCGATAGGTCTTCACTGTTGGCATTGCGCCTTCTACTTCTTTGTCACCTTTTTGGATGATGATGCGAGTGTTTGGTCCAATGACCGAGAACTCGGTGAGTTCGAGATCCACCTTCTTACCAGTCGAAGAGTTTCCCCGAAGATATACATCTTTTACAAGTAAATGTTCACTTTG
>DATDEW010000086.1:0-6881 GCA_036522935.1 Kapaibacterium sp. (SeqCode) | reverse complement strand
TTGAACTCACGAGATGATGATTCAAAATGCTCTTCCGATTCACCTTCGCTATGCGTTCTCGAACTGACTTCTCCGATAGAAATTGAATGGGCTTTTCTCGTTGCTTCGACCGATTGATTATCGGACATCTCTGCATGTGACTTATGTTCTCGCATATAATCACGCGCAGATGAGCCGCTGTGGCTGCCCTTTGCATTCGTATCAGCACTTGCAGAAAAGAAGCCAAGCGAACCGCTGGCATCACCATGAAAATCCCACTTCCCTTGCTCGCTATATTTGTCGCTTCCTCGATCTTGAACATTTTCATCAGACATAAATGCGCGCATCGCTCGCAATCTGTACTGTTCTTCTGATATTTGTTCACTTCGATAGCTTAGCTTACTTTCACTATCAAAACTGAAGCGACTACGCCGGTCAGTCGTTGCTAATCGTACTTTTTCTCCGGGGAGTAATGTAGTGCTGTAGGCTATATCACCGAGTGCTAAGGGACCGGAGCAGCGCGTGAATCGAGTGTGAAAGATCACTTCGACCTTCACGATTTGTTCGTTTTGTCCACGAACACTTGTAGGAAAAACAAGCCGCCTGCGGAAATCTATCACATCACATATCGGTGCTGTATCAAGATCCGGACAACAAGGGATGTCCTTGTACTTGGTTAGTTCTTTAATTGCTGCCATAGTTGTTTTATGTTAGAGTGAATAATTGATATGCAGCTATATTAGGTCATCCGTTAGGTGGGGATTGAATGGACAAACCAGATAAAGCAAATAGCCGCGCTCTGTTGTTGGGGAGTAGAATATTTCCACACGATGATACTATGGTGGTCGTACCCTATGGTGCAAACATACAACAATTCTAAGAAAAGTGTACCCTGTAATTTTAAAAATATTCTCGCCATAATATTCTTAAATATTGCGAAAAATGCAGCTGTATTTATCCAATCTTGCTAACTTGATAAATCCTTGTAACCTTTTGATCTGTAAGGGTACTATGATGTAGAACATATAATTGGTCAATGGTCTATACATTTATTCTTCTTTCATTCCTCTTGTCATACTCAGCTTCCTTTGCTTCAGGAGGTGATAGTGAATTTTCAGACATGACAGAAAAGACTACCGATTCACTTCGAAAAATATTACGTTCAAACAGCTATGGCGAAGCTCAACAACTGATCGATCATTGGCTTACTGAGTACAACAAATTAGGGTCGACTAAAAAAGACGAGTTTAAGCATGTCGAGAAAAACATGTACTTTCTTTCGGCGTGCGTCCTTGCCGAAGACGGAGAAACATCCCGTGCACTTTCTGCGCTCAACGAAGCGATCGTTAAGGGGTACAGGAATTATGACCAGATCATAGGAGATAAGCATCTTAAACGACTCCATGGTATCAGAGAGTTTACTTCTCTAACAGAGAGGCTTCAAGAACGAACAGATTACCTCTCGATACTTAAAACCTCAAATGATTATTCTGTTTCGTCTACATCACTACCGACTCTTAGATACTCTCATTCCGGCAACACTGACCTCACGCGACTACGATCAATGTATAATCTTGATTCTATAGCATGCATTGATAATGAACGCGAGAGATTCATTAATGTAATGAATTGGGTTCATAATAGGATCGCTCATAACGGGAACAAAGTGATACAGGAAAAACGCGATGCGCTCTCTCTTCTTGATGATAATAACGCTCTTGATTGCCGAGGGCTCGCAACGATCCTCAGCGAAGCATATCTCTCACTTGGGTATCCATCGCGTATAACTCTTTGTATGCCGAAAGATCATACAGATGGTGAAAGCCATGCGGTTGTCAGCGTTTACAGTGATCATTATTCTCGGTGGGTAATGATGGATCCGACAAGCAGCGCTTACATCTGTGATACGAATGGTCAATTATTAGGTCTTCGCGAGATTCGAGAGAAAATGATCAGCGGTGAGTCAATAATCTTAAATCCTGATGCAAACTGGAATGGAACAGTAAGCCGGACAATCGACGAATATCTGTATATGTACATGGCAAAGAATATGTACTGGTTCGAAACACCCGTTATTAATACGTTTGGATCAGAGACATTTACCAGCGGCAAACAAGTGGACTACGTTCGTCTCTATCCACCGGGTTATAAAACAGAAGAAGGAAAATCCATATCATACCTACACGGCAACGTGTTCATCACGACGAGTGAGAATATTTTTTGGCAGACACCAAAATAAAAGGTCTATGAGAGAACATAGACCTTCAAGAGCATTAATATTGGTCCTGTTTTAATTATTCGGTTTTGGCTCGGTCTTTTTTGCTTTGCTATGTGTACCGCATAGCGTGCCGCCCTTGACCGCTTTGTTCTTACAGTGATTTCCCTCTTTTGTCATTGCAGTACACTGCGTTGATGTAGCTGCTGTCTTCGAAGCATTTGAGGTATTTGACGCCATATTTGCATGCTGAGTGCAGTATTTGCTGCCCTGTGCTGCAGTACGGCTGCACTGCTTCCCCTCTTTGGTCATCGCAGCACATTGCTGCCCTTTTGAGGTTGTTGTTTTTTTTGTAGTAGATGTACCTGTTGTTGATGGTTGAGCTGATACGCTCACAGACAAACAGATACCAAGTAATAATACGAGTATCTTTTTCATAGAGTTGATGGTTAAATGAAAACTCTTATACTGCCATGACCTCTTTTTCCTTCCCGGCCACGAGGGCATCGATCTCTTTTACTTTTGCATCGGTCTTTTTCTGGACATCATCCTCACCGCGTTTGCGCTCATCTTCAGAGAAGTGTTCTGCTTTCTCTGCTTTCTTCAAGTGCTCCATGGAGTCACGACGAACGTTACGGATAGAAATCTTCGCTTCTTCACCGAGTTTCTTTACAAGCTTTACTATTTCTTTGCGGCGGTCTTCGGTAAGCGGCGGCATAGGGACGCGGACGATGTTACCATCGTTCGTCGGATTTAAGCCGAGATTTGCATCGCGGATCCCCTTTTCAATTGCATTTAACATCCCCTTATCCCATGCCTGAATTGCAATGGTGTGTGCATCAGGTACGGTAAGGTTCGCAACTTGATTAAGCGACATGGGACTGCCGTAGGCATCCACTTTTACAGTGTCAAGCAACCCTGTTGATGCACGACCTGTACGTATCTTGCCGAGTTCATTGTGAAATGCCTCAACGCTTTTGCCCATACGGACATCACAATCGTGGAGAATATCTTTGATATTATTCATAAAATCTGTTCTACTTACTACTCTATTTTGATTCTACAGGTTCCCTGTAAATTTACATAACTACTTTTGACCCAATACCATCCTCTGTCAATACTCTGCCGAGGTTACCCTTTGCATTCATATTGAATACGATGATCGGCAACTTGTTCTCCTGACAAAGAGTAATTGCCGTCAAGTCCATAACACGCAATCCCTTTTGGAGCATGTCTGAAAATGTGATCTCCGGAATATGCAGTGCGTTCGGGTTCTTTTCCGGGTCACTATCGTAGATGCCGTCAACTCTCGTACCTTTGAATACAGCATCGGCATCGATTTCCGAAGCACGGAGTGCAGCAGCTGTATCAGTGGTAAAATACGGGTTACCCGTGCCGGAACCAAAAATAACGATACGACCTTTTTCGAGATGGCGAATTGCACGACGGCGAATGAACGGCTCAGCAATTTCTGTCATCTCGATAGCAGAAACAAGTCGCGTATACATTCCCTTTGATTCAAGAGCATTCTGTAATGCCAGCGCATTTATCATTGTCGCAAGCATCCCCATATAGTCGCCTTGCACCTTTTGGACGCCATCAACACTATCTTTTACGCCGCGATAGATATTCCCCCCGCCAACAACGATAGCTATTTGCACCCCAAGCGAATGAGCCGCTATGATCTCATTAGCGAACTGACCAATGACCTTTGAATCAATACCAAATTGTTGGTCACCAAGCAATGCTTCGCCGGAGAGCTTTAGAAGGATACGTTTATATAACGGCTTACGGTCTGTTGACATCAGTGGTGCTTGAGATTATAGGTACAAAAATACGTCGAAGAACTCCTTATACATAGAAAAAGAGCACAAGCGTTTTGGCTTGTGCTCTTTATCAATTCTGCATATTATGCAATTGCCGCTTCTTCGGCTTCGGAAAGGATCGGTTGTCCTTCGCCGAGCTGCATACGGATATAACCGGTAATTGAAAGATCGCCTGAATCCTTCAAGATCTCTTTGATGGTCTTAGAAGCATCTTTAATGAAGCTCTGCTCGATGAGGCAATTATCCTGATAGAACTTCTCCAACTTTCCAGTTGCGATCTTATCTATCATTTCTTCTTTCTTGCCTTCGTTGCGAAGCTGTGTCTTGATGATGTCGATCTCTTTTTCAAGAGTAACGGCATCGATCTGGCTGCGGTCAAGAGCCATTGGGTTCATAGCTGCTACCTGCATAGCTACGTCACGACCAACTGCCGTTGCACGCTCACGGTCATTGCCGCCGATAGCAACAAGCACACCAAGCTTTGCGCCCGGGTGGATATAGCTTACGACATGACCATCACCGCCATCAAGTGCTGCGAAGCGGCGTGCTTCAATCTTCTCGCCGATACGACCGGTCTGCTCACCAACTGCTTCAGCAACGCTGATACCTGTTGAAAGCTTTACCATCATAAACTCCTCTTGTGAGTTCGGGCTGTGTGTAAGAGCAGAGGTTGCGATATCCTGAGCGAACTGGATGAACGACTCATTGCGAGCAACGAAGTCTGTTTCGCTGTTTACTTCAGCGATAACTGCCTTCTTCATATCAGGAGAAAGTGCTGTTACGATAACACCTTCTTTTGCCTGACGATCAGCACGCTTTGCTGCGCTTGCCGCCCCGCGCTTGCGGAGAATATCTAAGGCTAACTCGTCGTTGCCTTCTGCTTCTTCGAGCGCCTTTTTACAATCTGCCATACCTGCACCGGTACGGTCGCGTAAACGTTTTACTTGTTCTGCTGTAACTGCCATACGAGTATCTTTCTATATATAAACTTCTCTAATAAAAACGGCGAGCGTTGTAACAAGCTCGCCGCATACGATTTGCAACGAACTACTGATTATGCTTCAACCGCTTCAGCGACTGTCGGTGCTTCTGCAACCGGAGCTGCGATAACTGCTGCATCGATCTCGTCAACTTCATTGACCTTCTGCATCATCTCTTCCTCGACTGAATCATCGAGCTTCTTTGCCTTTGCTGCTGCGCGACCGGTATTGATAACGTCAGCGAATGCATGTACGAAGAGCTGTACGCTGCGAAGAGCATCGTCATTTGCAGGGATCGGATAATCTGCCATATCCGGATCTACGTTCGTATCAACGAGAGCGAAGATCGGGATACCGAGATTACGTGCCTCTTTGACTGCGATGTGTTCTTTTTTGATGTCGATAATGATCATCGCACCGGGAAGACCACGCATATCAGCGATACCGCCAAGAACTGCATCAAGCTTCGCCTTTTCGCGGCTGAACTCAAGCTGTTCTTTCTTGGTGTAGTTCTCGATCGTACCATCCATCTCCATCTTCTCGATCTGCTGAAGACGTTTGATAGACTTACGAATGGTCGTAAAATTTGTGAGCATTCCACCCGGCCAACGGTCAACAGCAAAATACTGTGAGCAGCGGGTTGCTTCTTCTTTTACCATCTCACGAAGCTGCTTCTTTGTCGCGACAAAGAGGAAACGCTTTCCTTCAGCAGCCAAACGCTCTGCAGCGTTGAGTGCGTCTTCAGCAAGCGCCTGAGTCTTCTTGAGATCGATAATGTGGATTCCGTTACGCTCCATGAAGATGTATGGTTTCATCTTCGGATTCCAACGGCGGGTAAGGTGGCCGAAATGCGATCCGGCAGCAAGTAATGCTTCTAAGCTGATTCTCATGTTGTAGTTGGTTTATTCTCTACATCTTCTCTACAGCTGCCACACTTGCGTGCACCGACAGGTTCGATTACTGAAGATGTATATGTGATTAAAAAAAAGTCGTCGGTAGTCTGTAGTACAGACTACCGACTGAAAAATTAACGCTTCGAGAACTGGAATCTCTTACGAGCTTTCGGCTGTCCCGGCTTTTTACGCTCGACCATACGTGGGTCACGTGTCATAAGACCGTCCTTGCGGAGCGCTGACTTGAACTCTTCGCTGATATCAACAAGTGCGCGAGCAACACCGAGGCGAACTGCGCCAGCCTGTCCGGTCGTACCACCACCCTGCACATTTGCGCGGATGCTATATGAACCGTACTGTCCTGCTGTGCGAAGCGGACGAATGACGTCCTCGCGATGCAATTCGTTCGGGAAATACTTATCGAATTCACGACCGTTGATCGTAACAGTCATCGGCTTGCCGTCTGTAACGGGAAGGAGTGATACGCGTGCTATCGCTTCTTTACGACGACCTGTGAGAATTGCTGCTTGACGTGCCATAAAATCTTATCCGTAAAAATTAGAATGTAAGTACCTTCGGTTGTTGTGCTGCATGAGGATGCTCTGCGCCTGCATAGACCTTGAGTTTCATGCCTGTTGCTCTACCGAGCGTATTCTTCGGGAGCATACCTTTTACAGCATACTCAACGATGCGCTCGGGACGTGATGTGCGAAGTTCTGCGAACTTCTCGAAACGTGCACCACCCGGGTACTGAGTATTGCGGAAGTACTCTTTCTGTGACTCACGCTTACCGGTCATCTTGATCTTGCCTGCATTGATAACAACGACGAAATCGCCGGTATCAACGTGAGAAGTGAAGATAGGCTTATGCTTGCCGCGAAGAACGCGAGCGATTTCTGTAGCCAAACGACCTACCGTCTTGCCTTCTGCATCAACGATGTACCAATCTTTCTTTACGTCCTCTGCTTTGGCAGAGAAGGTGCGGAAT
>DATDEW010000085.1:0-17310 GCA_036522935.1 Kapaibacterium sp. (SeqCode) | reverse complement strand
ATCTCTCCTTCACTTCACCCGCGATCATGTCATATGCTCGCTTGGCTTCGGTGATAGGGAGTGTATGGGTTGTGATATGTTTTGGTTCTACCTTCTTGTCGTTGAGCAAGCGGACGAATTCCTGCATGTTGCGGCGCTCCGTCCAGCGGACATATCCTATCGGGTAGTCAATGCCTTTCTCTTCGTACGTGGCATCATAACGTCCCGGACCGTAACTGCGCGAAAGCTTAAACTCAAGTTCTTTTACAAAGAACGGGTCGCGTGGTATATCCATCTTCGTAACACCGACCATAACGATACGCCCCTTATCACGGCTGATGGATGCGGAAAAATCTATCGGGTCGTTGGAGCTCGTCGCCGCTGTGATGATCGTTGCGTCAACTCCGTACCCTGATGTTAATGACTTTATCTTATCAACAAGGTTATCTTCTTTTCGACAAAATGCGAAATGTGCATTATGTTGTCCGGCAAGTTTTACATTCTCTTCGTCGAGATCAATACCAATAACCTGACATCCTGCAGCTCGTGCAATAGCACATGTAAGCTGGCCAACTAATCCGAGACCAATGACCGCAACAGTCTCGCCGAAGGTTGGCTCTGCCTGGCGGACGCCTTGCATTGCAATAGCGCCAAGCGTTGTATAACAAGCATCCTCATAGCTGACGGTATCAGGAATTTTTACACAAAGATTGCGAAGTACGCTGACGACTTCTGCATGGTTCGCGCCTTGTCCGCCGCATGCGACGCGGTCGCCGGGGCGGAGGTCATCGACATCAGGACTAACAGCTATCACTTCACCTGCGCATGAGTAGCCCATCGCTTTTTGCGAGTCGAGCTTATTCATCACGCGGTTATAGGTTGCCCAAAAGCCCTGCTGTTTAACTTCGGCAAGTACCTTCTTGACATCATCGGGCCGGCTCTTGGCTTTTTCGATGAGTGATGCACGTGCCAAGTCAACCGACATCTTTTCGGTACCGGCAGAGATAACGCTTGCATGAACACGGACGATAACGCCTGCGCGCTTGGGTGCCTGCGGTGCGCCGACATCCTTGACGGTAATCGCGCCCGAGCGCAATGATTGGAGTAGTTGTTTCAAACTGTACTTATAACTATCTCGATTTATAGCTGAACTCAACAGTATCTACTTATCTTTGTTTCCTTGGATATATAAGCAAACGCATATGAAGATTACGGTACTTTTTATGCTTGTTACATTTGGTGCATCAGTTTTTGCCCAAAAGAAAGCAGATTTCAGCTCCGAGTGGGCTCGTGAGATCGATACATACCATGGCGGCAAGGACATCCTTGAAGAGATGAAACACCATGATCTTTCCTCATTCTGGTTATCGGGCACACAATTACAGAACGGTGTTTACGGTGATGATTACTCGCGCATCGAATTTCATCTTGCCGATATCGAGCAAGACAATGCTGATCTCCTCTCCTACAGAGTGAAAGGAAAAGACAGACATAAGAACGTCATTACTTCGTTCGAAGGGACTATGCGAATTACCAAAGCGCTACGCTACTCTTCACCACATGAGATGAATGACAGTGTCTATCCGATTCGTATCGTTGCTCACTATGAATTCACAGAAGATATTGCATCTAAATATTCAGGTGTATTTACCGGTACTCTGCGTACTGATTTCGTCTATAAACCCCGCGAGCCGGATGTCTACATGCTCGACCAAGAAGGTGATGACGGCTACATGAATAACACGTTCGTCGGAGTCTGGACATCCAAGAGCGGTAAACAAAAGAAATGTATCTGGGGATTAGAGCGTCTGCCTTTTACCGAAGATTGGGATGAAGGTGCCGGAGAGATCTACGTAAACAAGAAGTATGTAAAGAACGGATGGGAAAGCTACATGAAGCATAATGAACTCGTGGAAAAGAACGGCGTCATCATGCAAAAAGATATGTGGTGGAAGTAGTTATTCTGAGTACATAGTATATTTGAGGCTCCATAAGAAGGTCTGAACTATGATTTATGTGATTGTATGATTTCGCTGATTTGCCTGGTTCTTTTTTGAATTAGTGACTCTCTTGAAGTCCAGACTTCGTGCTCCGAAATTAATTAACAATCCAACTTCAAGATCGTATGCTTCTAGATAATTTATTGCTTGAGCCAAATGAACATCTTCCAGTTTTATGATAGCTTTTAATTCCACCGACACTAGATTCTCTATTAAGAAATCAACTCTGCGAGTACCAAGATAATTACCTTTATAATATATTGGCATTTCTTTTTCTCTTTCAAAAGCTATACCATTTGAGAGAAGCTCTATCTGAAGAGCACGCTGATAAATGTCTTCCTGAAATCCGTTGCCAAGAGCGCTATGTACTGTCATTGCACATCCGATGATGCGCGATGTAAGTTCAGAGTATTTATACTGCTCGTTGATCATTCTTCAAAATCAATTAATCAAACGAATCACAGTTCAGACTTTCAACGCTTCCCTAAAATACGCAATTGTTTTTTCTAACCCTACCTTGCGATCAACTTTTGGCTCCCAGCCTAGAAGCGATTTGGCGAGGGTGATGTCGGGCTGGCGAACTTGCGGGTCGTCCTGAGGAAGTGGCATGAAAACGATCTTGCTTTTTGATTCGGGTATCATCGCTTTGATCTCTTGGGCAAGCTCGAGCATCGTTACTTCGTCGGGGTTGCCAATATTGACGGGATTCGAATAGTCACACATGAGCAAGCGGTAGATACCTTCGACAAGGTCAGAGACATAGCATACGCTGCGCGTCTGCGAGCCGGTCCCGAAAACGGTGATGTCTTCGTTGCGGAGAGCTTGTGTCGTGAAAGCAGGGATGGCACGGCCATCCTCGATACGCATACGCTCGCCGTAGGTGTTAAATATGCGGATGATGCGTGTCTCAAGACCGTGATAACGGTGATAAGCCATTGTCATGGCTTCGGCGAAGCGTTTTGCCTCGTCATAGACTCCTCGGATACCGATCGGGTTCACATTTCCCCAATACGTTTCCGGCTGCGGATGAATTGCGGGGTCTCCGTACGTCTCAGAGGTCGAAGCGAGCAGGAAGCGGGCATTCTTCGCCTTTGCCAGTCCGAGTGCCTTGTGCGTCCCCAGAGAGCCCACCTTGAGCGTCTGAATGGGCAGCTTCAGGTAGTCGATGGGGCTGGCAGGAGATGCAAAATGCAAAACGTAGTCCAGATGGCCTGGGACGTGGATGAAATTCGTGACGTCGTAGTGCTCGAAAGTGAAGTTCGGCTTACCGAAAAGATGGTCAACGTTATCGGCATGTCCGGTAACGAGATTATCCATGCAGATAACATCATGACCTTCAGCGACAAATCGCTCGCAAAGATGACTACCGAGAAAACCGGCACCGCCGGTGATGAGAGTACGTGGCATAAAATTTATCTTCTTCCGATTCCGTAATAGGTGAACGAATACTCCTTCATTTTTTCAGGATCATAGATATTTCGTCCATCAAAAATAACCTTGTCTTTTATCGATGCAGCAAGTGCTTTAAGATCCGGGTTGCGGAATTCATTCCATTCCGTAACAACAATAAGTGCATCGGCTCCATCGAGTGCTTTCATGTTGTGGCGTCGGTAACGGAGTGAGTCCGATTCCGGAAGTACTTTCATCATTGCCGGTATTGCAACAGGATCTGATGCTTGTACTTTCGCGCCGAGTTCTATGAGCGCTTTGATAATTTCTATTGATGGCGCTTCGCGGATATCATCGGTCTTCGGTTTGAAGGAAAGACCCCAAACTGCAAATGTTTTTCCTTTGATGTTTCCGTTGTAATGAGCGAGAATTTTTTCGACGAGAATTTTCTTCTGCGCTTTATTCACCTCTTGTGCGGCGCGCATCATCTTGAAGTCGTAGGAATAATCGTAAGCTGTCTTAACGATAGCACTCACATCTTTCGGGAAGCAGCTTCCGCCATACCCAACACCGGGAAACAAGAACTGCGAGCCGATGCGTGAATCAGAGCCGATACCTTTGCGGACATTATTCACATCAGCACCGACACGGTCGCAGATATTAGCGATCTCGTTCATGAATGAGATGCGAAGTGCAAGCATAGCATTCGCTGCATACTTTGTAAGCTCTGCGCTTTTTTCATCCATGATGTAGATAGGGTTACCGGTACGGACGAACGGCTCATATAACTCCTTCATGATCTCGATAGCATTCGGATCTGATGCGCCTATTACTATACGGTCAGGCTTTAAGAAATCCTGAACGGCGGCTCCTTCTTTCAAGAACTCCGGATTGGAAACTACATCGATATGTATCTTTGTATTTGCTTCGAAAATAGCTTTTACTTTTTCTGCTGTGCCGACAGGTACTGTAGATTTATTTACGATGACCTTTGGTTCAGTAATGAGCTTAGATATCGTTTCGGCACATTGAAGGATTCTCGATAGGTCTGCTGCGCCATCTTCGCCTTGCGGAGTAGGTAATGCAAAAAAGATCACTTTTGCATCTTTGACCGCTTCTTCGTAGCTTGTCGTAAACGAGAGTCTTCCTTCGGTGGTATTGAACTGGACGATCTCCTCGAGCCCCGGTTCATAAATGGGTATCTCGCCGCGGCGGAGCATATCGATCTTTTCTTCGACGATGTCCATGCAGACGACGGAGTGTCCGGTTTCGGCAAGTCCGGCTCCGGTGACAAGTCCTACGTATCCTGTTCCAATGATGGAAATATTCATTGTTCTTCGTAACTACTTATTCCCCACATCCTCTTTAAATCTTCTCTCTTTTGTTTAAATACTTTAATTAATAGTATTATTTAAAGGGTGTTGGTATGTTGATTAGTTTATTTTCCGAGTGATTTACGCATAAATACACTACGGGAAGGCAAGTTAACAAGTTATCCAGCCGAATGTTCACATGTGGAAGGGTAGAAAGTTATCCATACAAAAAATTATTATCCACACGATATCCAAAGTATCTTTATTTACCCACGGTTTTAAGAATTCTATACACAGAGTTATGTAGTAGGTAAGAAATAATAACGATATTATTCAGAAGATAACTGTTACCAAAGAGGATGAAATCTTAAGCGTATACTACAATGAGTTTACTCGTTCTACATAAAGTGCTTGTCGCATGTGCAAGCCTTTTCTTTTTCTTTTTTGGTATCCGTGAGCTTACCAGAGTTAGCGAGCAGAATAACCCGGTTATTGCTATCATTTGCATTGCGCTTGGGGTCGGGTGTGCGTTCTATTTCGCATGGGTAATGCGAGGCGGGTATAGCTGGAAACCGAAAGACTAAGACTAACGTAGGATATTTTTGAAAGATAATTGTTTACACACCGACTTTATTATTAAGAACAGATACGTATGATGTACGACCCAATGATGATCCAGCCAATGCGCGATGAACTTACGCGTATCGGTATGAAAGAACTCCGCTCACCTGAAGATGTAGATACAGAACTTCAGGAGAAGGGTACAGCATTTTATTTTATAAATTCCGTCTGCGGATGTGCAGCAGGAAGCGCTCGTCCGGCGATCACTCTTGCCCTCCAGCATGAGAAAAAGCCGGAAAAGCTTTTAACCTCATTTGCAGGAAATGACAGGGATGCTGTTGCAAAGGCACGCAGCTATTTCACAGGTTTTCCCCCATCTTCGCCACAAATGGCGATCTTAAAAGATGGCAAGATCGTATGGATGATGGAGCGTTGGCAGATCGAGGGCAGAATGCCGCAGGACATTGCTAAAGACATCGTAAGCGCGTTCGATTCGCTAAATTAAGCGTTTTTTAGTCAAATTCCGCGAGTTTATACACTTGCGGAATTTTTTTCTCTATTCGTACCTTAGACTTTGGTACGATTTTTGTTGTGTAAAAAAGTGGCTCTTCAACTTCGGCAAAAACTTGGTCTTTCGCAGCGCCTGACGCCGCAGCAGGTGCAGTATCTAAAACTGCTCCAACTGCCGGCAATGCAGCTTGAGCAGAAGATAAAAGAAGAGCTTGAAGGCAACCCACTCCTCGAAGAACTCTCCGACGAAGAAGCACAGCAATACACCAATGACAACAACTCGCTCACTATCGACGAGCCGGTGCTTATCCCTTCATCGAACTCCGTTCAAAATGCTGATGCAGAGGTAGAGCAGCCAAAGCAAGAGCGTGTCAACGATTATACTATTGAGGATTTCATGAATGATGAACTTGAAGGGTATAAAGCCCCGAGAGGAAGCCGCTCATTCGATGATGACGATGACCGTGAGGATAGGGGTGCAGTTGCAGTTGAAAGTTTTACAGACTCGCTTTTATCGCAACTCAAACTCCAAAACGTATCACCGCGGCTGATGCTGCTTGCTGAGGAGATCGTTGGCTCACTCGATGAGGATGGCTACCTCCGCGCTCCGCTTGAGCAGATCGTTCAAGACACATCCATCTACTACGGCGAAGAGTTTTTGGTATCAGAAGCAGAGCGGCTTCTTCGCAAGATCCAACATCTTGACCCACCGGGTATTGCGGCACGTGACTTGCAAGAGTGTCTTCTTATTCAATTGAATGTAAAAGGTGACGACTCGCCGGCAAAAGAACTTGCGACGACCATTATCAAAGATCATTATTCGAATTACATCAATAAGAAGTACGACATCATTGCCAAGAGGTTGAAGATGAAGATCGAGGATCTCAAAGGGGCAGACCATCTGATTCAACGACTCGATCCGAAGCCGGGTAAATCCCAGGCAAGCAATGAAGGTACCCGATACATCACGCCTGATTTTTACATTGAGAAATCCCCGAACGGAAAAGAGTTTACGATCACACTCAATGAACGCGGCATCCCTACGCTCCGTGTGAATGCAGCATATAAGCAGCTCGTTAAGAAAAGCGGTACAGACGGTAAACCCGTTGACCAAGAGGTGAAGAAATTTATTAATGATAAATTTCAATCAGCGAAAGATTTTCTGCTTGCAATTTATCAACGCCGCGAGACGCTCATGAAAGTGATGCAAGCGATCGTTTCCCATCAACATGAGTTCTTCGAGAAAGGCGAGAAATTCCTTCGTCCGCTCATCTATAAACAAGTAGCAGAAGAAGCAGGGCTTGATATCTCAACGATAAGCCGTGTCGTTAATGGTAAGTACTGCCAGTGTGACCACGGTGTCTTTGAACTAAAATATTTTTTTAGTGAAGCAATTGCTTTCGAGGGTGAGGACGGCGAGCATGAATCGGTCTCGAATAAAGTTGTGAAAGGACGCATCAAAGAACTCCTTGAATCCGAAAATCCGGGAGACCCATATTCCGATGAAGATCTCGTCGAACTTCTCAAATCCGACGGCTACAGCGTAGCCCGACGCACCTTAGCCAAGTACCGCGAGCAGATGAATATACCAGTAGCACGATTGCGCAAGAGAATAGTATAAAATCATGAAGAATGTTCTCATCCTTCTCACCTTATTGCTTTCGGTTTCATCAGGATTTTCCCGTACTTACACAGCTCTCGACGTCCTGTATGCAAAGAGCTTTAGTGAGTTACGCGGGAAGCGTATCGGATTTATTTGTAATCAGACTTCGCGAACTGCAACCAGAGATTTTGGTCCGGATATATTATTAAAGTCAAAAGCGAACATTGTCGCATTCTTTTCGCCCGAGCATGGCTTTGCCGGTGTGCGCAAGGCAGGGGTGGCAAGTGATAGCACTGAAATGTATAACGGTGTTCCCGTTTACTCTCTCTATGGTGATACGAGGAGGCCTACAAAGAAAATGCTGGCAGGGATAACAACACTTGTATTTGATATACAAGATATTGGTGTTCGGGCGTACACATATCTATCGACGATGATACTTGCTATGGAAGCCGCCGCAGAGAATAACATTGAGTTCATCGTGCTCGATAGGCCGAATCCGCTCGGCGGCGAGCGCATCGAAGGTGGCATTCTTGATACGTCACTGAAGTCATTCGTCGGTATCATTCCTATTCCATATATTCACGGCATGACCCTTGGCGAGCTTGCACAGATGGCAAAAGGTGAGAGGTGGTTCAAGGGAGCAGAAAAGCTCAAGCTTAAGGTCATCAAAATGGAATCCTGGAAGCGAGCGATGACGTGGGATAGAACAGGTCTCAAATGGACGCCACCATCGCCGAACATACCAACCTATGAGAGCGCAGTTGGCTGTGCAATGTTCGGTGCGCTCGGTGAGCTCGGTGTTATCTCTGTTGGTATCGGAAGCGACCAGCCATTTCTTCGCATTGGCTCACGACTAGCAAAATCAGAGCGGATGAAGATGATACTCCAATCATATCTACCAAGTGATGTATTCCTCGAGATTGAAGATTTTACAACACCATTCGGTGATACGATCAAGACCTACAATGGTATTCGGATCGATCTACCTCCTATTACTCCAAGCGGAGAGATATTTTCCGCACAGTTCAGCTTTCTCGCTGATCTCATCGCGACTGATGCGAACATTGCCAAGGCGTACGCCGCAACAATCACCTCATCAAAACGTATGTTCGATAAAGTGGTAGGCACTTCACAGCTTCGTGGGAATATCGAAGCCGGTAATGGAAGTGGACTTACCCAAGAATGGAAAAAGGAATGCAACGGATTCCGCACAAAACGACAGAAATACCTTCTCTATAATTGATGGATAGTAATAGCTCATACGAAGCCGGGTCCTGTAATATAGACATTCAAGGTGTCCGTATTCGTAAGAAGCTTGGGACATTAACGGCTGTCATTGGTCTTCTCATCTTAGCAATTATGTTTTACTTTCGAGTTGATCCGATGATCCGGTTTATGATAACCGCCGGCTTTGGTGCAGGTGCTGCGCTCAACTTCATTCAGGCCAACGAACACTTTTGTGTGGCGAACTCACTTCAAGGGACGATGGAAGAGGGGATGAAACGAACAAAGATCGGCAGAACAGAGATTGAACTGCAAAAGGACAGGAAGAAAATGTACTCGATAATCATCAAAACTGCCGTAACGGCTCTTGCCGCCGGCTCGTTCGGTTTGCTTCCGGTTTAAGCTTTTTTGTTCTTGCGTGGCACGTCCTTATAGACGATATAGATGATCCCGGCCATTGCTGCAAGCATAAGTAAGAAAAAGATACCCATAGTTTTCCTTGTTTTAAGAGAGTGTATAAACCGTCTCTAAAGTGAATTAGTTTACGGCTTCCCGATGACGTGCCGCGCTATGACGATACGCTGAACCTGTGAGGTCCCCTCGTATATCTGTAATCCTTTAATGTCCCGATAGTATCGCTCGACAGGATATTCGTTGGAATATCCTCTACCTCCGTGGATCAGCACAGCATCTCCGGCAGCATTCACAGCAGCTTCGGTTGCATGATACTTTGCCATTGATGCTTCAAGTGATGACGGCTCACCATTATCTTTCTTCCACGCCGCGTGATAGACGAGCAAGCGAGATGCCTCGAGCGATACCTTCATCTGGGCAATAATCGACTGCACCATCTGCATATCACCGATGCGCTGACCGAACTGTTTACGCTTGCGGACAAAATCCACTGAAGCATCAAGACATGCCTGATGCACACCAAGCGCGCCTGCTGCAACACCAAGGCGACCATGGTCAAGAGCGCTCATGGCTAATGCAAACCCTTCATGCTCTTTGCCGAGAAGATTCTCTTCAGGGACAAAGCAATCGGTGAATATAATATGCGCATGTTCACTTGCACAGTGACCAAGTTCTTTACCGGGCATTTTCTCGCGGTTAAATCCGGGAGTGTTTGTCTCTACAAGAAATGCAGTGACAGCTTTATGGGGCTTTTCATCTACGGATATCGGAAGTTTTGCAAAGACGATCGCAAGATTCGCGGACAACGCATTGGTTATCCAAATTTTCTCTCCAGAGAGTTTATAGCCACCTTCAACTTTTTCTGCTTTTGTCTGGATGTTCGCAGCATCGCTGCCTGCTTCAGGTTCGGTTAGGCAGTAACATCCTATCATCTCCGCCTTCGCAAGTTTTGGTAGATACTTTTTCTTTTGTGCTTGGGTGCCATGTTGGTTAATGCATGCCATCACAAGTGATGAATGCACTGTCATGAATCCCCGGACACTTGAACATGCGCGACCAAGTTCTTCATAGATAAGCGCAAGCGAAAGTGCGCTTGCCTGTGAACCACCATACTCACTTGGCATTGCCGCACCAAGCAGACCAAGTTCTGCCATTCTTGCTATAAGCTTCGGCTCCATCCTGGAGTCTTCATCCATCTTCCTGGCAAGCGGAGCAACTTCGTTCTGCGCGAAGTCACGGGCTGTTTGCTGCCATTTGAGTTCTTTGTCGGTGAGAGTGAAGTTCATTTATGAATGTATTACAGCGATACCTTCAATTTCAAGAAGCACCATATCTTCAAACAGCGTTGAGACTTCAACGAGTGTCATTGCTGGGAAGTATTTACCGAAGTATGTGCGATAGACACTACCAATTTCTTTGAGATGCTCTTTATAGAGGTCGCGGTCTTTAACAAAGATGTTAAGTTTGACAATATCCGTCATCTCGCCGCCTGCAGCTCGGATAGCTATTTGTAAGTTCTTTAACGTCTGCTCGAACTGCCCGACCATATCGCCAACATGAACGACATTTCCGCTTGCATCAAATGATACTTGTCCGCCAAGATAGACCGTCTTTCCGCCGCTTGTGGCAACAGCATGTGCATACCCGACCGGTTTTACTAATTCAGGCGGATTGATTATTTCGTTCATTCTCTATTTGTTTAATTAGAATGCAGGTTCGCTTGACGCATAACTGCGTTCGGCTGGCTGCTCAAAGCTTGGGATATTGATGAGGTCATCAAAACGACCTACATCACCTCTAAAGGCAACGCGTGCTGTCCCGAGCGGACCGTTACGCTGCTTACCAACAATGATCTCTGCTGTGCCTTGCGTGTTACTACCATCGTCATACTGGTCAATGCCATAGGTCTCCGGGCGATAGATGAAGCATACCAGATCAGCATCTTGCTCGATAGCACCGGATTCACGAAGATCAGAAAGCATCGGACGTTTATGCTTTTCGCTTCTTGATTCAAGTGAACGGTTAAGCTGCGAGAGTGCGATAACAGGTAAGTTCAATTCCTTTGAGAGTGCTTTCATTGAGCGCGATATCATCGAGATTTCTCGTTCACGAGAGTCAAGATGTTTACCCGCTTCCATAAGCTGTAAATAGTCAACGATGACAAGTCCGATATTCTCGGTCTGTTTTAAGCGGCGACACTTTGCACGAAGCTCAAGCGGTGTGATACCCGGCGTATCATCAATGAATATCGGTGCATCGTTGAGCTTGCCGATACCGGCTGCTATCTTCTTCCAATCTTCTGCGCGAAGTTTTCCCTTACGAGCAGATTGCATATCAACACCTGCTTCGGAGCAAAGCATACGCAGCACAAGCTGCTGTGCGCCCATTTCAAGCGAGAAGAATGCAACGCCGACGCGTTCTTCCTTTACCGGATTCATTGCTGCTGAACGTGCAAGAGTAAGTGCGAGAGCAGTTTTACCTTGCGAAGGACGGGCGGCAAGAATTATAAGATCAGTTTTCTGCCATCCGCTTGTTATCTCATCGAGTTCGCTAAGTCCGGACGGAACACCCGTTGTGTTTGAATCTTTATCGTGTATCTTCTCAAGGAATTCGATGGTCTCATGGGCAAGATGGTTCATCCGTTGGAAGCTCTTGCGATGACGAGTCTCTGATAATCTAAAGAGATCGGACTCTGCTTTATCGAGAAGCTCGAATGTATCGTCTTCACCGACAAATGCGCGGAGCTTCGTTTCTTCACAGGTGCGGATCAGCTCACGAGCTAAAAACTTCTCTAAGATAAGACGTGCATGCGCTTCGACATTTGCTGTCGTTACGACTTTTGAAGTAAGCTCTACGAGATATGACGGACCGCCAACCTCATCGAGTTTTCCGTCAACGCGCAGTCGGTTGGTGACACTTAGAATATCTATTGGCTCACTTTGTGCATCAAGAGCGAGCATCGCACGATAAATAGCAGTATGTCCTTCGCGGTAGAAAGGGCTATCCTCAAGATTACGGTCGCCTAGGACCTCCATAACTCTATTGGCTGCCATCTTATCGATCATCATTGCACCAAGCAATGATTGCTCTACCTCAAGAGCCTGGGGGGGTAATAACCCAGTACCAGCTACGCGATCATAGAGTTCGCTGAAGCTGCGCAGGTAGTTGCGGCTCGTTCTCGAGCCGGCTAAGTCTTTGGATGGAATGGGGATAACGCTCACGTATACTGATTCACCTATTAAAAAGAGTGCAAAAATACCTCATAAAGGGTGATTAACAATGAACAAGTTACAATTAACAAAAGTGAATAAAATGTGGATATGTGATAGTCGGTAGTATTTAGCCGTTAGTCGTTAGTAAAACATGTGCACGTCGTATTTTTGCACTCTAAATAATTATCTACTGATACGTATGGCAATTTCTCTCGGTTCAAAAGCTCCGGATGTTACGATGTTCTCGCAAACCCCTGAAGGGATCAAACCATTGAAAGTGTCTGACTATGCAGGTAAGAAGAACGTCGTACTTCTTTTTTTTCCTGCTGCTTTTACCGGTACATGTACTAAAGAGATGTGTACCGTACGTGATTCAATGAACGTCTATGAAGGTCTTGATGCAGAGGTCATTGGTGTCTCACCCGACTATCCGGCCGCACTTACAGTATGGGCTAAGCACAACGACCTCAAGATGCCGCTTGCAAGCGACTTCAATCGCGACGCAGTTAATGCCTACGACATTGTCTTCCCCGGTTGGGGCGGCAGTATGATCGGAGTACCGATACGTTCTGCATTTGTCATTGATAAAGACAGCATTATCCGTTACACACATATCTGCCCGACACCGGGCGATGTACCTCCGTTCGAGGAGATACACGAAGTACTGAAGGGGTTATAGGTATTTAGCTATCTTATTCGCTTGTGTAGTTCTATTGGTCCAATTGATCCAATTTGTTCAAATTGAGCACCTGTCTGCTCTGCTTGTTTGATAATTAATTGGGCATTCTCTTTCCAATCTGCAATGAGATTAATATTGTCTTGGATACAATATTTGCCAAGCTCATTATTTCTTCTTGCTTTTAATGCTTCAAAGTTAACTTTTCCGTCTAGATTGACAACATTATCAGCAAAGAAACCTGCTGTTCCTGAAGAGGTCATACCAATACGATATTCGGGGTGTAATTGTGCCCATTGGGATACATGATAGGCCGGGCTTGATGCCGTAGTATAGAAATTCATCATATAGTGCCACAGATTGAATATGATTCCGACCGATAGATATACAATTGCAGCTCCTCTTATTGCTTTGCTTCTTCTATACGAATCAATGATATTCGGCAGGAGCATCGCTGCGGAGATAACTGAAAGTACTCGTATTGGATGATAATATCTGGCAATGAAATGTGAAGCACTAAAGAAAAAAGTATAATACACGATCAAGGGTATTGCGTAGATCGCAAGTAGGATAAGTGCTTCTGTATGATAGTTTTTCTGTAGATAGTTTTTCCACTGTAGGTATTTACCGATGACAATAATAGTGCCAATGATAGATAATCCTACTATCGGACGTACCATATTATTCAGCAGTGCATCAGGTATGTACATGATGACAAGGCATAGATCTCCCAATACGGTGGGAGTCATAAAGAGGTTGAGAGCGAAATGGTCATCAATAGACTCTGATTGTCCGCTGATCGGCATCATACTTCCGAAGGTAGTATAATTATACGTCCACCACGGCAATGAAATAACGAAAGAAGTAATTGCGAGTATTATAACTACTTTGATCCTTTCGCGAAGCAGTGTGTCTTTATTGAAGAACAGCTCAGCACATATTATTGCGAATACAAAAAAGACAGCATCTATACGCGCAAGTACCGTTAATCCGAGCAGTATCCCCAAAAGAGTCCACAGTAAAGTATGTGAGGATGTATCAGTTCTACGTTTTTCAAGGATAATACTATATAACAATAAGCATAGCAGGATACATGCCGCAAGGAGACCCGGCTCGAGACCATTGCCGTTAATAATAATATTTCCAAGAAGGAAGGTCCATAGAGCCGAACCTAGTATTGGTACGTGTCGTAAACTGGTATCATCTTTAGATTTGATCATTCGCCTGAGCAAAAAGTATATGGCTAGTAAGCATATACAGTCAGTGATAGCGGGTATCATCATTGTGAGCTGCAGACCGAGGAGTTTATCCTCACCAACAAGTGAGAAGGCCGCACCATAAAGAACAACGATAAGCGGCTGGACACCATTGGTAGGGTGAACTCCATCTATACTGAACCCATTACCGTTGCCAAGGTGGTACCCGACCGTTAGAGCATAGAACGCATCATCATTATACGGTCGCTGGCTTAAAAGAACTTCGGGGCGGAACGCGAGAATACCTCGAGTAATAATTGTAAAGATACAGAACGAGATAAGGAGAGCTTTATGTGATCGTATTATACCCAATTATTTATATACCAATGTACCCGTTTTTAATGATTGCACGAATCGTACGTTTGTATATGTATGTGTATTGAATCGTTCTTCAATAAACAACTGTAATGATGTAAGGTGTAATGCAATGATAACGGTTACTACATCTCCGTACATCAATCCAAAGAATGAGCCCACCATATATGTGACTAGCATTAGGAATGATATCTGTGAAAAGAATACATCCTCTTTTGATACTGAGAACCGAAGTTGAATAAGGATGCACTTCCACATTCTTACGATCATCCACCAGAACCCTATTGTCCCTAATATCCCGGTTCTTAATGGCCAATAGAGATACGAGTTATGTGTGCCTAAGGTAGTAAAGTTTGCAAAAAGAGGCATGCGAATATATTGATGCCACTGTGTCCCGACAGCGGTGCCAAAAATAGGGTTGTGATAGATGTTTAAAAGTACGTTCGGTAATTCCATTAGCCGTATATATGCCGAGCCTTCTTCTTTTGGGTTGATCACACCGGAAAATATTCTTGTTAAAAATCCGATCGGATCGGTGAAAAGAATAGCAATCGATAAGGCGAGAATTAGTGCAAAGAATATCCCCAAATGTTTCATTCGATTGCCCTTTCCGACAACAAAAAACATGACGATCACATTGACGAGAATAGCGATAAAGAATGTACGGCGATAACTTGTGATCAGCGCCATAAGTATTAGTGGTGCTGAACAGATCATGACTCGTTTTAGCCAACGGAGTGCTACTCCTTTGTAGTGTAGCAAGAGAACGATACTGCTAATTCCTATCGCTAATAAGTATCCATCTCTCCAGAGAAGCAATGTACCCCATGATTTATTTTCATCAGGAGCGAAGAAATAGATCCCAAGTCCGTCCAGAGATTTTGCTAAACTCGCTGTGATAAGCAAAAGAATGATAGCTCTCCACTCTTTAGGGTCCCGGAACAGATTGACAAATATAAAAAACTCGAACGGAGTCAGGAATGCTTCATGAACTTCATAGACGAAGGCAACTTCCTGTCGTATCCAAGCACCCCGAGCCCATGATATGAATAATGCAAGTCCTATTAATATCAGAGGACCGAAAAAGTATGACCGCTTAACCGTGAAATCATCAAGAATGAGCCGTTCAATGATGAGTATCAGAAAACATAAGCCAAGAATGAATTCAAAGGGATGAATTGGGTAGATGTACTCTGCAAACTGCTCTACGATCTGTAGTGGTGACCCGGCTACACTATTATCCTGCCAGATAAGCAACCACACCAAAACGTATTTGATCGTAGTGATCGAGAATGCAGAGATAGTCTTCTTTTCGAGTAGACCATCCGGGTAGCTTGATGCATATATTCTTGAGAACATTGCGCTGGCTACTTGACTAAGATCGAACTTTTAGTGCTTGCCGAAACGCGAGGTAACGTGTATGCTCTTCCGGGTGTAGCTGTACACTTAATTTATATTTCTTTATAGAAATAAATATTCCGGATGCAACAATGCCTACAATAATACCCAGTAGTAGTACTTGAGCTCGTTTCGGAGATGATTTGCGAAGTGGTGTAACAGCCGTATCAAGCAGATTGAACGTTGGGATGTTACGCTGTTCGTTGAGCTTTTCCTGCTCAAGTTGTTGACGGAGAAATGCAGAGATAGTCTCCAGAAGTTTTACCTCTCGCATAAGCTTGGCAAGTTTACGGGTGAGCGTTGGTACTTTGTTGAGTGCTATGGAATACTCACCGATCGAACCGTCATCATATCTACGAAGCTGCATTCTTGCCTCTTCAAGCCGCGCACGGATCATGGAGGCGCGGGCAGAGCTTGCTGTCATCTCTCGCTCCTCAACGGCAAGCTGCATTTCTAACTGTTGGACTTCTGAAGCAAGCATTGCTGCACTTGTGACCGTTGCAGAAAGCTGGTCGGTAAGGGCAACAGCTTTATTCTCTTCTTGAAAATTCTGTAGATTTACGTATGCAGTATCAAGCTGCACCATACGTTTGTTATATTCGCCCTCTGTGAACTCTCGTAGTAATCTGGCGCTTGTCATGAGCCGATGACGGTTGAAGTAGTCGAGTTGTTGAACATACCTATTTGCTAAATAAGATGTAAGCAAGCGTGCTTCTTCTTTTTGTTCGCTTGAAGGAAGCCATTGTGTTTTGATGTCCACCTGTACTGTCATGACGCCACTACGGAGCGGCTCGCTTGTCATGCTGTTCTTAATATGAAAAGCGATGGCATCAAAACTTGTATCAAATACAGAAAAATACTTTTGTAAACGAGCGTCTTTTGCAAGTGTCTCGGAAACAGCACGTGAATCAATAACATTTTTGAATTGGTCAAGAGCCGGGTTTTCCTGCCCCTTCATCAGGTCAAGAGCACCGGACCCGGATAGAAAAGACATCAGCCCTCCTGCCTTCTCTTTTTCCGGCGGCATGAGCATGGCAACGGAGCTATAAGTGAATGGCATGACGTAGGTAATAGCAAGGAACAAGATCGCACATGCGAGTGTAATGATCACTACCTGCTTGCGGTACTTCACCCAAAGCATCATGTAATCCATAATATGCGGGTCTTTCCTTTGTGTATCAGAAACCTGTGGTTCTTGCGTCATGCGTTCTTACTAATAGCTAAATCTACTCGCTCTTCGAATCAAGACAACACATTCTCATCAAAGAGCTTCTCAAAGCGGCAGGGCAAATGCCGTTGCCCTTTGTAACAGAAAGGGCTTGAAGTTTGTCGCACTAAGAGAAAATGAGACGATCTTCCCGTTCCGTGCTAGTCTCCTTATCAAGCATGGAGCGGGTACAGAAAAAGGCGCTTTCCCGATCCGGAAAGCGCCTTGCTATTTTAAAATTCATGTATTA
>DATDEW010000084.1:0-3504 GCA_036522935.1 Kapaibacterium sp. (SeqCode) | reverse complement strand
GTCAGAGCTTAATGCAACGTAGCTCTCATCAGGTGCGACTGCTGCGTTCCAGAGATCACCTGTTTCTTGTATCTTTAAATTCGGGAAGTAACGCACTTCTCCGGTTGCAGCGACGATATAGTTGAGGAAACCGTCTTGATTGACGAACCAGATATTTGCTCCCGTTCTTGGTGCGGTGAGTTGTGCGCGGCTTCCGTCAGAAGATACACGAGCAACAGCCGCAGGGTCGTTAAAGAGCAGCGGTGTTGCTGTTACAGTATCGACTACCCCGATCGAACCGGTTTCTGTCAAAAATGCGATATAATCCACGCCGCCTGTTTGCGATGGAACATCATTCTCATTGTTATTTGTAGGTGCGCCACCGATTCCAACTGTTGCAAAACTTGTCTGAACTGCATTGAACTCTGCCCCGCTTCCGAAGAGATCGGTCGCCGCCTTTTCACATGCGAGACGACAGTCAATGAACTGACTGTTGCGAGTCATGTAGCTCTGTAATGCCTTGTAGTATATTTTTGCTGTTTTATCTCTGCCAATAGCATTGACAATAAGTGCAGCCGCGCGATTTGGAATTCCGCTATTGATATGCACTCCTCCGTTATCCTGATCCGCACTTAAATTATTGAACTCATTCATGTGACTAGGTTGGTGGGCAAGTCCGCCCGGATTTGCCGGATTCAAAAGGTCGCGCAAACAAGTCCCCTTCCCCGGCTTTATAACATCTTCACCAACTTGCAGATTGACCGGATCAATCATAATACCAAAGACATCGGCGCATGATTCGTTGAGCGCGCCTGATTGGAATTCATAGACAAGATTGGCAGTATGTTCAATAACGCCATGCGTCATTTCATGTCCGGCAACGTCAAGTCCGCCTGCCAGTGCTTTAAAGTCTGCAGCGCCGTCACCATAGACCATAAGCCTTCCTGTCCAGAACGCGTTATCCATTCCGCCGCCACCATCAGTAGCATGGATAATGCTGATGATAAGCGAGTTTTGGTCATCAATTGCTTTGCGTCCGAATGTGCTTGAGTAATAATCATAGCAAACTTTCATGTTCGCATGAGCGCTGACTCCGGCTTTATCTGCCCAAGTGTTATTTGACGACGTTACATGGAATAGGTCTGCTTCTCGGGTTAAATCTTTATTATTAAGTGTAAGAGTGATCGCACCACCAACAGGAGAATTGGGTAGCTGTGACTGTCCGGCATTCAAGTTCGGCAGATCCCAGACTGAATAATATTGCCCGTCAGAATGCTGATAAACCCTCATAGACTTCGACTGATTATTTAGGTCAGTACCCGTCGCATTTGTAAACCCTGCAAGCGGCATAGTAGCACTTGCGGTTGGTACAGAGAAATTGCGGACTTTTGTGATCGAGGTTTTATGGTCACCGGGTGTAAGCGAGCAGAATGCTTCGATTGAACGAATAACTTGCCCGCTCTTAGCATCTACAACATAGATATATCGTTCGTAGATATTTGGGAATACCTCGACTTCATACGCCAGGCGCATATCTTTGCCCTCAGGGAAGAATACAAGCTTTGAGGAAGGTGAAGGAATCTTCAGCAATGTGGCGGCATCACCAGTGACAGGAGCCCAGCGCTCTTTAGCTATCAGGTCATTTGTTACAGCAGCAATTGCACTCTCGGATGAAACGGCTGGAACGGCCGATAGCTCTTTCGATGGTGATGGCTCATAGGTACCATTGATAGTTGTAACTTCGCCGTCAACATCAAAATGCACATACAGATCGCGATTCCAAACCGGCACAGCTTTATACATTTGTGCATAACGAACATGGCGCAGGCCAAGCTCGTCGCGTGTATCGCTCATTAGCGAAAGCTCGCTCTTTGTGTCGTTGAGCTTAAGAACCGGTGCAAGCCCCGAAAGCACATCGGCTATAGCAGGTTTAACAGATTGCACTTTCTGTGATGACTTATCATGGGGCAAGGCACGCCACATCCAGTTGACAGTACCATTACTTGCGCGAAGTACTTTCCAAAGCCCTTGAGTGCGGCTTGCTCCGCTTTTAGCAAGCTGTATTGTTTCATTTCTCTCAATAGGAATTGCTTTCATTGCCGAATGAGTTTTAAGAACAGAATAGTCCGTTAACTTCTTGCCCATTGTCTTTGCACGA
Organism: Kapaibacterium sp. (SeqCode); assembly: GCA_036522935.1. GTDB lineage: Bacteria > Bacteroidota > Ignavibacteria > Palsa-1295 > Palsa-1295 > DATDEW01. The sequence continues at coordinate 1,367 of DATDEW010000084.1, read as the reverse complement.
AAGCTATTCCAATCGGTGAGCGTAGGTATCTTTGAAGCATCCAATCCTTTTCGTGAACGAGGATCAGTATTTGCCTTTTGAGCAAACACATTGCTTGTCAAACACAGTATAATAAGTACTAATGCTTTATTCATAGTCGTTCTTGTGGTTAGTTATTTAGAGCGTCGTTGAATGTAATTGGAGAGAAGTTCATAAAAACTTTGGAATAGAGGCGGCGGCTTAACCTCTGCATTGCCCCACTTGATAGCATGACTCATATTTCCTGAATCAAGCTGAATGACGGTTGTCATATTTCCGGGTGTCGAAAACTCTGTAGAGCGAAATCCTGCTTCATCAAGATAGCGGAAAAAAAACAAAGCAGAGTCAGAGGTCGTTGTAAAAAGGTCGGTCTCTTTTTTCTCCTCTGCCGGTAATTGTAGCCACTTTGTCACCTTTCCTTCGGAGGTGATACTAAATCCGTTGTACGCCCCAGAAACACCTCCACCGCGTGAGACAGAGATGGTCTTGGTCGTTGGTACAGATGACGAGTTCGATGAACTGCATCCTGAAAGTATTGCAAGTCCCAGTAGCTGTGCAAGCAGGAATTTCATTGTTGGTCTTAGAGTATTGTGATTACTTGCAAAGATAAGCACATAATGCCTCAACCGCAACGGTTATCCTTACTTTAATCCGGAGAGGAATTTCTCTGTTTCTGCAAAGAATTTATCTTTTGCTTCAATAAAGGGAAAATGCCCGCAATCTTGTATTGATATAAGCGATGATTTGAGTATACGTCCTTGCAGATCCTTGTAGCATGACCTAGGCATTGGGTCATATTCACCACAGACGATTAGAACAGGACAAAGTATGTTGGCAAATTTTATGCCTGGTGTATAAAACCAACTTTCAATATATATCTTCCGAAGCAACATACTTCTTTCCTGGTAGTCTTTTGGAAATGAAAGTTGCAAGCTATCAGCAAGCGTTTTATTGGCAAACCCTGTACGAAAGTTAATTCGGAAAAGTTTTTCGTATGCTTTTGGATCAGCATTCTTAAGTTCGGGGCTCGAGAGTACCGTCTGTCTATCAACAAGATCTTGTTGTGTGATTCTTTCCTTAATTATTTTGGAAGCTTCTATTGTATACTTTGAGTCATGAGCGGCAGGCGACACAAGAATAAGAGCTTTTAAGTTTGATGGGTACTTTGTTGCATAGTTCTCAGCAAGCAAACCGCCGAATGAATGTCCTAGTAAGATCATCTTCTCTATACCGAATGCCTTTCGCATCTCTTCGATATCGTCGACGAAATACGAAAGCTGAATGTGAACAGAATCCATGTTGGCGTCGCTCTTTCCGTGACCACGTAGATCAAAGAAGATAAGCTTATG
>DATDEW010000083.1:0-2127 GCA_036522935.1 Kapaibacterium sp. (SeqCode) | reverse complement strand
TACTCGTTTACATTTCCTCAAAACCTTTTGCGAAGTAATCACAGATCGCATCAGCCATTTTTTCTTCATCAGGTCCCTCAAACTGCACTTCAAGTGTCGTACCTTGCGCGGCGGCAAGGGTCATGACTCCGATTATAGATTTACCGTTAATTTGAAACCCATCTTTGCTGATATAAAACTCTGATGCAAACTCGCTAGCAAGTTTTACAATAGCCGCAGCAGGACGTGTATGCATCCCGGCACGGTTCATGACAGTTACTTCTCGTGTTATCAATACTTATATCTCCCTACCAAGCAGGTAATCACTAAAGAGCATTAGACCTTCCTTATACGTTCCCTCGGGGATCGTTGAGAGCGAATCCTGTCCCTTCTTTGTAAAATAATAAATGTCTTTGTCAGCTTCATCAAGGATGCCATGCTTCTCGAAGAGCTCTTCAACCTTCGGTACATCGTTCAGACGTGCATTGCCGCCCTGTACTTTACGTAGAAGAAGCTGCTCCATGTCGGAGAGTTCGGTAAACCTATCCATCATCTTGACGAACATGTATGTTCGTTTACCTTCAATGATATCTCCTCCCTTTGTTTTCCCGAAGAGTGCTTCGTCGGCTGTAAGGTCTAAGAGATCATCGCGTATCTGGAATGCCTTCCCGATATTATGTGCAAAGTTGCGAATCTCCTCAACATATTTACCACCTGCAGCATATGCACCAAGCACACCAGCAAGCTCAAGCATCTTCGCGCTCTTAAGGTCTATCATGTGATAATATGCGGCAAGCGTAACTGTCAGCGAATTCTCAAATTCTTTGTCGAGTGCTTGTCCCTCACATACAAGACGAAAACCTTTTGCAAATTCAGCTAACATCAAATGAAGGTCTTCATATTTTCCTTCGGCGAGTGCTTGATTTGCGTGGGCTATCAAGACATCACCCGAAAGTATCGCTGTATTAATGTCGTACTTTTTATGAAGTGTCCTCTTGCCCCGACGAGTGCTCGCATTATCCATAATGTCATCATGGATAAGGGTGAAGGTATGAAGCAGTTCAACAGCAGTACCCGCAGATATCCAGTCAGCATCTGGGTTTAAGCGCGATGCCAAGAACGTTAGTACCGGGCGTAGCCGCTTCCCCCCTGCTTCATGAATATAGTGAAGCGGTTCATAGAGCGATGTAGGTTCTTCTGGAGTAAGTTCAAGGATCCTTCTTTCTACCGCGTCAACGGCGCCTTCTGTTAACTGTTCAAATCTGTTGTTTATTGACATACGTATCTTAATTCAACTTTTCAAGCTGTTGACGCGAAAGGGCTGCAATATCGCGTGAACCAGTCAGCAGCATGCAATAGCGTAATTGCGTCAATACTGTTTCAAGGGTTTCCTTTAACTTCTCTCTGCCACCTTCTGAAAGTGCTAATAATAAAGGACGAGCAAACCCGACCAGATCAGCGCGAAGCGCAAGCGACTTGGCAACATCGAGTCCGTTACGAATTCCTCCCGATGCGATAAGTCCGAATGTCGCTGTATCCTTAAGCTTTGCTACTTCGACAAGAGCATCTGCTGTTGGAATGCCCCAATCCCAAAATGGCTCCAGTGCATCTCGGTCTTTCTTTCTATGTCGTAATATTTCGACACCTGCCCAGCTTGTCCCGCCTGCACCTGCAACATCTATTGCTCTTACACCAACATTTAGGAGTTTCTTCGCAACTTCAATGGATATTCCGGCTCCAACTTCTTTTACGATGATAGGCACGCCAAGCTCGGTAACCGCCGCTTCAATACCTGCAAATACACCTTTGAAATCAGTACTTCCCTCCGGCTGCATAAGCTCTTGAAGAGGGTTCAAGTGAACAATGAGCGCATCTGCCTGAACAAGATCGATAATAGTCTTTAGTTTTTTTATTTTTCGCTCTTCGCCTAGCCTCGCGATCTCAACGGCTCCGACATTTGAGAAAACAAGTCCATCAGGATGTGTCTTTCGTACGATTTTATAGGAAGCATGTTGGCTCTTATCTTCCATTGCCTGACGTGCACTGCCTATACCAATAGCAAGATGATACTCTTTTGCAATAGATGCAAGTTCACGGTTAATATCGAGGGCGTTCGGGTAGCCGCCGGTCATCGACGAGATTAGAATG
>DATDEW010000082.1:0-4556 GCA_036522935.1 Kapaibacterium sp. (SeqCode) | reverse complement strand
AACATCACCACCAAGGATATCCGGAGCCGGAGTTGACGGCTTGCCTGCTGTCCACCAGAAGGCAGTCATAGGTGTACCGGGCATGACAGAATCCGGACGTGCTATCCAATGCTCAACCCAATCAGGTTTGAGACGTCCTTTTGCAAGAGCAAAACTTGGTGCTTTCGTATCAGGTGTCGGTGCACCGGCAGAGTGACATGAAAGACAGTTGATCTTGTCATAGAGTGCTTTACCTGCGGCAAGTAAGTTCTGATCAGCTTGAAATTGGTACTGTGTGAACATCAACTGCTGTTTATGTATACCGAGGAAGTAATTGGTAGCAGTGCCGATATCTGCATCAGAGAATCCAAACGTCGGCATTCTGAACTTCACGATCGGACGTACTTTTGAAGGTCCTTTCAAGAAGTTATGTAAATATTCTTCCTGTAATCGAGCACCAACCGGCTTGAGAAATGGCGGAGCAAAGTATGCAATGTTTGCGTCACCTGCGAATGTATTGTTTATGAGCTTCTGTATCTGCTCACCGCCGCCGCCTTCGATCTTATGGCAGCCCGTACAGTTATTCCAGAATGCAAAGAATCTTCCTTTCGAGAGCATTGCATTGTATGTCTCGGTAGCATTATCAGCATAGGTTGGTCCCATATACTTGCCATCCTGGCTCTTCAAGAATACGCTGATCGCATATGCTTCTTTATCAGACATATCAAAGTTTGGCATTTTCTGCGGAAGACGTTCTGTCGTATACATACGAGAGTTCTTCATCTTACCGACTACCCATGTGTACCAATCTCTGTTTCCATGAGAAGCGTGGCCCTCAAGTTCACCAAGCGGAATGCCCTGCTTCTTGAAATCAGCACGCCACTTCGCGAATGTCTCCGAGGCAATGTTACCGTAAGCAAGTTCATTCGGTGTCTTTTTCCCGAATGTATTGAGAGCAACAGATACTTTTGATTCGCCTTCTGTGCCTTTGATCTCATGGCAACCATAACAACCATAGCTCTTGATGATCTCTCCACCTTTTCTGATGAGATTTGCATCAGCAAGATTACCGGATAGCGAAGAAGATACACTATCATTCTTACCGGTTTGTGTCATCAGATATGCAGTGATATTCGTCGCTTCGCCGTCAGTCAAGCGCATGCTTGGCATACGAGCGTGCTTGAGATAGTTCTTCGGATTCTTTATCCAATCAAAGATCCACTCTGCCGTTACCTTTGAACCAACTTTATCTAGACCGGGACCAAAGTTTGCAGCATCTTTGGCACGAATCTCACTTCCCTTCCACTCATCAACTGTGTGGCAACCAACGCAACCAACATCGAAGAATGCCTGCTTACCTGCAATCGCATCTCCACCACCGGAGAAACGAGCAGCAGGAGTGTACTTTGCATCCTTAGAGGCATCCCAAAGATATGCGGTTACAGCTTTAGACTCTTCAGGCGTGAATACAAAGTTTGGCATGCGTGTACCATGTTCCCAACCGCGTGGGTTGAGTATCCACTGATAGGTCCAATCAGGTGTTACCTTTTTAGATAAATTAGTGAGCGACGGTCCTTGTCCTGTTGTAGTCTCATACCCAGGCATTGGGTGACAGCCATAGCAGCCAAAACCTACGAAGAGCTTTTTACCCATCGTTATCCATTCAGCGCCTTCAAACTCGAACTTGCTTGAGTGACAGCTTTGGCATGATGCCTCTACATACTTACCTGTCGTAAGAGGCTCTGTCCAATGCTTTTCGAAACCATGTGCAAACTCTGTCGAGACGATAGATGATGCCTGTCCGCCATGACATGATGCGCAGCCAAGTACTCCCGGTCCTGCAGGTTCACCGACTTTATGGCCTTTTATAAGCAGGTCAGTCTTCGGATGCATACGGAAGAGAGCACTGATAACAGCAACGGTCGTGTCCTTCTTCGCACCGAGCTTCTTGATCGTATAATGCTTTTCGTCGCTATACTTATTCTTCTTGAGCCAGTTCTTTACTTCTGCAGCATCAGTAGAAACGAGTGTATCGTTCTTGAAAAGCGGGTCTGCATAACTTAAGTGACATGTCTCACAGCGATCAACACGCATCTTGAAGTTATTGAAGTTCGTCTTCTCATAGTTCAAGAGCACCGTCTGCTTTACGGCAACAGCCATGCTTTCGGTTGCTTCTATCTTGCGATCGATAGCAATAACCTCGGCGAAGACCTTATCATACTCATCCTGCGCCGCCTTGATACGCTTATTAACAGGCTCAAGCTTTGCAACAAGTACTTTCTTCTTTTCTAAAAGTCCGTCAACAATGACCTTTTCGCCGGCCATTTTCTTTTCAAGTTCACGAAGTGTTTTTGCGTAGCTTGTCGTATCATGACGAGCTGTTTTTGCTTCATCGAAATGATAGAATACTTCGTCAGCTTCACTCTTGGTGAATGTGTAATCGCGTTCAGCGTTCTTTATCTCTACTTCGAGGTCAGAGAGCTGTTCTGCTAACTCTACATTCTTGTCAGATTCAAGAGCATTCTTTGCTGCAGCAAGTTCTTTGCGAACTTTCGCGCGAACATCCTTCGGTATCTTCGCAAGTTCTTTCTTGCGTTCAACCTTCAAACGAGAGACTTTGAAGTCCTTGAAGTCTGCCTGAATATCTTTCCACGGACGGCGCTCCAGGACTTCGTCAAGGACTGCCCATACGGTGAATGCGAAAAGAAGCATCGCAAGCACACCATATATTTTGGTGTACGAACGCTGTTCAATAGGAATGCTCTTGCGATACTCAAACCATTTCGCCGGATTCCACCACGGCGCTTTTTTCATACTTGACATCTCGTTATCAGTATTCTAAACTTAGATATTAAAGAACAATTCGTGCCCGAAACCGAACACCCAAGTGTACTTCACGTTAAATGCGAGGCGAAGGAACATCTTGATCGGAAGTCCCGCCATCATAAGGAACAACACCATGGTTGTTGCATATTTGACCGGCCCGAGCTCCTTGAGCACTTCAGACGTATTCTTATACTTTTTCCAAACCCATAGCGGTATTGCGACAAGATACCCTATGAAGAGAGCTCCGCCAATAAGATTTTGTATTTGATTGATACTTCCGTCTATATTATAGCTCGGAATACCGATGAGCTCAAGCAGATCAAGGTTTGTAAGAGCTACGACACGGTGCGTATCCCAGAACTCCCATGGCCAGAAGTAATACCAACCCGGACCGCGCATGAACGTACCAAGTACGATTAGAGCAACCCAAAGTACTACAAAACCAATGACAAATGTTGCAACAGCGAACGGACGCTCTTTGAACGTATAGTACCCGTTACCCTTTGGATTAATATCGATATATGGAATGAGTATCAAACCGATAAGAATGATCGTCGGTAAGATAACACCTGCTATCCATGGATCGAAATACACAAGCATCTCCTGAAGTCCGAGGAAGTACCACGGTGCTTTCGAGGGGTTTGGCGTAAGAGACGGGTTCGCAGGTTCTTCGAGCGGCGCATTGATCGTGATAGACCATACGGTAAGAATGATCATCACAATGATCGTCACTAAGAACTCTATCTTCACAAGATATGGCCATACCTGAACCTTATCAGCTTGCGTTGCCTCAAAGACACCCAAGCGGTCATTTCGACGAGCTTGCTTATATGCAAGCCAGCAGTAGAAGATAATGAAGAATATCATGAGCACGATCGGCACGTTGTCCGGTACGCTCACTATCTTCCAAAAATTATGTAATCCTTCCATCATAAGTCTTTTGTCTCCTTATCTTACTTTTTCAACCACGGTGGAGCAGGTTTACCGCCTGTTGCAGGTGCAGATGCCGGAGCGGCAGCAGACGCAACAGGAGCTGCAGCCGGCTTCGGCGCAGCGGGAGCTTTTGCAGGTGCGGGCTTCGCAGCAGGAGCCGGTGCGCCTTTGATCTGCGAGATACGCTTTTCTGCCATCTTCTGTGCAATGTACTTGGCACCAGCACTTGCCTTTGTATCAACGACAGGTCCAGATATTCCGCCGTCCTTACGGATACGCCAGAAGTGAACTGCCATAAATACTGCGGCAACGAATGGCAGGAAGATACAGTGACCAACATAGAAACGCAAGAGCGTCGGCTCACCTACCTGTGTACCACCAAGAAGAATAAAACGGATATCATTATCTGGGCGGAGTCCGAGATAACTTGAGAACGGCCCTTCACTGCCTGCCATCGGAACGGCGCGAGCCATGTTCGTACCCACGGTCACAGCCCAAATAGCAAGCTGATCCCACGGGAGCAAATATCCGGTAAATGAAAGTAGGAATGTCAACAGAAGCAAAATAACACCGACACCCCAGTTGAACTGGCGAGGCGGCTTATATGAACCCGTAAGGAATACACGGAACATGTGCAACATGACCGTCATAACCATTGCGTGAGCAGACCACCTGTGCATATTGCGCATTAGCGGACCGAACGCAACGTCGTTCATAAGCGCCTTCATATCCTGAAACGCGAATGACTCTGTCGGACGGTAATAGAACATAAGGATAACACCCGTTATCGTAAGGACGATAAAGAGTAAGAACGTAAT
>DATDEW010000081.1:0-2372 GCA_036522935.1 Kapaibacterium sp. (SeqCode) | reverse complement strand
AGAGATCGTTTCCCCCAATTGATGAGTCGCGGTCGAGAGCCATGATAAGTGTCCGTTGATCGGGTCCAAACGAATAATCAGTTGCTTCACCTCGAAGATTCAATTCGCGAATACGAATTGACTTCGGATGGCTTACCCCGTCTTTGGTACGGTGTGTTTCAAATACACGCTCATCCGGCGGTGTATTATGGCGGAGCTTTCCGACAAGATAGAGGGTATTATTATCGGGAGCAACACTCGTCACTGCTATGCTAAAGCGAGAAGCTAACTTGCCGCCGACAAGTTCCGGGTCACTAAACGTACCTGTTTTATCAACTATGCTTCGCCAAATGTCAAGGACGGGTGTTCCGTCGACTGACGGTCGAGACCGCGCAAAGTACAAGGTCTTACCATCAACGCTGATAACAGGCATACCTTCGGCAGCATCGGGAGTGTTTATCGATCCCGGAAGCTTCTCGATAGCGAACTGGGCAAATGAGTTACCTCCTACAAGCAGCAGAATGCAAAGAACTTTTATGCGTATGGCGAGCATTCCTTTGGTAGCGACAATAATAATTTCTCTCGAGAATCAACAAAGATAGCTATGTAAAAATCTATAAATGTTTTAGCGTTACCTGTGACCTCCGATACCAAGACCATACTTTTCGGACATCTTGCATTCATTGCATTAGCAGCAGTATTGCTCGTAATGCAACAGGTACCAACTGAATTACCAAAGCGACTTTTCCCGTTCGCGATGATAGCGATATCATTCTGCGCCGGGCTATGGGCCGCGCTTGGCGTACCAAAGAGAAGCGGCGCATCGCTACTGACCGCCATCATCCTATGGTCAGTAGCCGGCATCGGTACTGTCATTATCATTTCAATGAACATCGCCGAGCGTGTACGCAGGGCGCGTGAAGTAGGTGCGAAGATGTACGATGAGGGCTCGTTCTTCTTTATGATGCTCGGCTGCCTCGCATGTTTTGTTATCCTCCTATTCGGCTTCTCGCTAGGGAAGCTCGGGTACTTCATACGCTCCAAAAACGGCAGTACCAGTTAATTCTTGTTCATAATTGCGAAAATAGTGTTACAAAACACGGAGTAGTGAAGTTTATTAGCATACCCCACGCGAACAGGTTTTTTTACTTTAACCATATACTCATATGAAAACACTTATCAATCGCGCCGCACTACTGGCGATCATCGTTGTGCTCGTAGTATCGAAGTCTTTTGCTGCTTCGGATTACCTCCTCGAACTTGACGGCGTCAAAGGCGAATGCAAAGGCAAGCATATCAAACTTACCGAAAATGCCGATGGCTCTTTCTCTGTGGAGAACATCCCTGCCGGTACGTATAACGTCATCTATAAAGCCAAGCAAGGCAAGACCGGCTCTGCAAAACGCGGCGACGGCTCGGTAGTTATTGAATTTGAAGGTGTCGTATCACCTCGTGATGTCTCTACCGGACAATCATCGGGCAAGCGTGATGCAGCTTCAGGGCAAGCAACAGGCAAGCGTCAGCATAAACCGATCAGAATTGTTAAAGAGTGGGATGCGAACACTCCGATGCTCATCATGGGTCAGATAACTGTCGGTGACGATGACAACGACGGCGTAGACCCAGCAGCAAAAGGTGCAAAGACCGCGGGCTACGATCTAAAGATGGCAAAGAAAGTATAACGTCAAAGAACAAATGTACTTGTAAGCGCCGCGCAGAAATGTGCGGCGTTTTTTTATATTATCATGTCATCCCGAACCCCTTCAATGCTTCAGGGCAGGCTCCGCGAAGCGTAGGTGAGGGATCTGGAAGTAGCACTCAATCTCTTCAGCGATCACATTTTCTACGTCAGTATTCTACCACTCCCAGATTCCTCGCTCCGCTCGGAATGACATCCTTGACTTTCATCTTCGAACCCCGAGACCCGAACTCTCGACTTCCCCCGCCCGAACCCAACCTAACCTCTTTATTTTTCAACAGAGTTTGCATACACACATACAGATATCCGCTTAGGCATATTCGAGTGCTCGGTGTTCTTTTTTGGACTCAGGATGTATATCGTTGTTCTGATCTTTCTGTTTGCCGTTATGAGAAATAAGTCCTTTACTGCCGACAAGTTTTTCGGAGCGTTCTACTTTTGTTATCTCTTGATTCGTCTCTTGTTCTTCAGACTCATCCTCTTCGGTAATAGCGAACCATATCGTCGCAGCAATGACCGATAATCTTCCGAGCGAGCCGCGCATCAGGACACCGGGTGTAAAGCTCTGGACCTTCGCAACAGAATAGACGATGACCGTCACGTTCATGGAAGTGAGTTCGCGAAGTTGGAAAAGCAGTTCTTCTTTGTAGCGCGGATTGCAGCTTGTCAATTCCCATACGTTCACGAGTACGAC
>DATDEW010000080.1:0-3347 GCA_036522935.1 Kapaibacterium sp. (SeqCode) | reverse complement strand
CCCAGAAGTGTGGTTGGGATGGATGTGTACATTCCGCATGAAGAGCCGCCTGACGAAAAGAACTGAACCGTTACTGGCCTCTGGGAAGTGATATGAAGAGACTTATACTCTTTGAATATGTCTCCCGGGTCGGTCATTTTTAGTTTAGATACTGACAGCGGCACTTGGACAGATTTACGTGCTTGGATCTTATATGGCTGTGCTACCCCCTCTGTGCCATCATCATTAAAATAGGAGACATATGCTGTATTATCCTGATAAGAACTTATAATTGCATAGACGCGGAAGAACCCTGCTGAAAATGCAGGTATCACGCGGTTAAAGCTCGGATACATGAAGCCAAGATAGAAATCCTTACCATCGGTGGAGAACCCTTGCCCATTAGTTTGCGAAGAAAACGCCAAAAACAGAGCAAAAACGAGGAAAATCTTTTTCATAGGACTAATATGCGATACCTTAATATGACACTTCGAATAACCCGTTTATGACGGGTTTGTTACATAGTGCTCAAAATATATAGGATAGTTGATAGTATTTAGTCGTAACTTGAAACAAGACACACTGCCGTGTGCTCCTACTGATTTTTATTTTACCACTCTAAAACCAATGCTTCTTATAAACGCTCCGTCAGATATATGTAATACATATCCACCCTCGCCAAGTTTCGAAACTGGTAACATCACACTCTGCTTTCCTTGAGCAAAATACGATGTCAGCGTCGAATACACTACCCTGCCGAGCATATCATACACCTCAAAGCGAAGTTCCTTCGGCTCTGCAAGTCCGAAACTTGCGATCACATCCTCGCCGAGTGACGGGTTAGGATGAATGAGCAGTTCTTCGAGCTGCAATTCTTGAGAGACTTTCAGGACATTGAAGCCAGCAATAAGTTGAAGGGTATCAGCTTCCGATTTATCAAAAGTATTCGTTGCGATCACCTGCGCTCTTCGTAAATAGTTTGCTGGTTTTGTAAGGTCAGGAGTTACACTTATATCAACAAATACAGAGTCATGAGTATCAATACCAAATTCCAATGCATTCTGCAATTTAGCTATCTTAAACTCGCTTGCATCAATACCCTGTATAAAAACACTATCAATTCTAATTTCAGCTGTTGAAGAATTGACAAGGAATCGACGCATAAAACGCGTCTCGGCAAGATCCATCCTCATATACCCCGTATCAATATCCCAATGCACCCCTGGCATAATTCCACTTCCGCGCAAGACAGTAAATGTTTTCTGCGAGAGTGTGTAAGGGCTTGGAATATCTGTCTTCCAGATAAGAGCAGTAGAGTCAGCACCTTCATCTTTCGGTCTGTAGCAGATGCGTGCTCTTACAAAATCACCCGGTTGAAGAACAAGCGGAAGCGGTACTTCTCTGTTTGATGATGTTACTACCCTATCCTGATACAATGAGAAGATACTCGTATCCTGTAAAAGATAATCATGAGTTAGCGTGAATGGTAATTTCCCAATGTTTCTGATACGAACTGTATCTGTACATGCCGTACTACCTACAATTACATTCCCGAAGTCGTGATCAGATGTAGTGATGATGCCGCAGCCGCCTTCAGCAATTAACGGTATTAATGTCGTCGAGCAATCAGTGACAAGACGAATCGAATCAAAATGGGAGACTGTATCTCGGGAGGAGAAACGCACAGTATACTTAAGCGTATCACCCAGTTCTATTGTGGCAGGAAGTGCAGGTTTGACACTAATTATTTTCATTAAAGTATCATCACCTATTAATGATACATCTGAAACAACATAGTTGCGCGATGATGCTGGTAGGTTAACGAACATGAATGTAGAGTCCGTATCCGTCCCGACCATTCGCAGTCCGAAGCTGCCTCCCATAAGTGGGTCAGGCGTTATCTCAACTGCTGCCTTTTTGAACGAGAGTTCAATGATGCGTGTATTCCCGTCGCCGTTAACTATCATGATCGGCCCGTACGCATCTTTCGTTGGGTCTTCAACCTTCACGTTGAAACAGATCGACGAATCGGTACCCTTAAAAATGATCTCACGCGTATTATTCGGGTCATCAGTCGCGTCGAAGACAATATTTGAAGCTACATATGGTGCATGTCCTGATGGCGGAATGATGATATCGGCATTCGGATCATCAAGCATTGTTGCGCTTGAAATATATCCTCCGACTTTCATATCGGTCACACATACCTTCCATGAGCTACAAAGAGTATCAACATCGATCAAGATGCTTCCGCTAACAGGGGCAGTAAATTGATATCCAAGTGGCAGTGCATAGGAGAAAAAATTGTCGTCGTTATCAAAATCCCCGAGATCACCGTCAGCATCTATCGCGCGATTGCCATAGTGATATATAATAAATGGGAAGGTAGCGCGAGAATAGTAAGAGCCGGGCACAACTTTAAACGTTTTACCGATGAGTTCCGGATGATTAGGAATGTTCTGATAGACCTTAACAACGGATAATCCTGCTTGTCCTATGAGAACGTCTTTTTGTCCCCCTTTAGATACAAAGATAGAATCAAACTTTGCTTTCGGAGCAATGATATTGATATAGTACGCTTGTAGACGCTCATCAACATTCGAAGGTACAAACCAGAGGTAGGCATTCTTCCAGCGCGAAATCGGGATTATCTGCGCCATTGAAGGACGTGGGAATGGCTGCTTCGAGCTTTGATTTGTCTGGTCTATTTGATACACCATAAACGGGATACTATCAGAAACAAAATCGACAGGGACCTCTACCTCAAAAGCATCCTCCGATTTATATCGTTCAAGTTGATAATTTTTAGCACCTGCAAACCCAGCTTGGTAAAAACTTACATTGGAAACTGCCGAATCATACGTGATAATACGATAGTTTTCCCCTGTTGCATGACCATTATACGGATCAGAATCAACATAGGGAATAGATACATATCCTGTGCTAGCCCAATGCTCTACGGGCATCATCTGCTCGACCATATAGTCACGTCCCTCAACCGTGCGACCACCAACATTTCCTATACCTGCATTCTCATGTCCGGAAATAACTGCTATCGGTTTATCAGATTCGACTATCGAGCCGGTAATATCATATTGGTTATTCTCGCAAGCGGATTTGACCATATAACACTGACCCTTGTTTAAGGATATTGTATACGGCTGTGGTAACCAGTTCGCACCGGCACCAGTATAGACTCCCGGGTGCTTTCCTCCTTGAGTTGTTACTGTTGGAGTGATCGTAACTGTTGTCCCATTTTGCGTGCCTATAACTTGAAAGTACCCGCAGGCAATATCAAGAGTAGAGGGACCTGATCCACCTAACATTGCCAACGTACCTTCAGGGTTATCATTAAACGCCCCAACAAC
>DATDEW010000079.1:0-2076 GCA_036522935.1 Kapaibacterium sp. (SeqCode) | reverse complement strand
TAGTCGTGTTTCCGTCAGTTGCCTTTACTTCGCCTATCTCATGGAAATTGGAGTCAAGGATGATAAATTTTGCTTCTGCAGCAACGGCATTTTGACGTAGATATGAGTATCTGCCATCTTTGTGAGGGGTGAAATTAGGTTGTTGGGTTAGACCGTATTGTTTCCATTGTATCGTTCCGCCATTATCTACAGCCACGATGTAGGTATCTGTATTCGGTGCTGCACGGTTAGTCGAAAGAAAAATATACCCTTCTGCAGGTGCGTTTGATGAGTGGATAGTAAATGTTGGCGGGGCAGGGGTATCGGCCATCGGGATCTGCAAGAACGGAGCACGAGCAAAGTCAGCTTCTTCTTCCGGTAACTTAATATCCGATAATTTTGGAAGAACGGCAGCGATAGTAAAATCGAATGACGTTTCAGGTAGACTGCCTCCGACTTCAACGGTCACTTTCTCACCTAGTTGGAATTCCGACTTCGGAGTAAAGATAACTGTCAGTTTATCATCAGCTAACTTAATGCTGCCGGCGACAACACCGCTCTTGCTGCCTATGACACGTATTACGCTATTTGTAAGATCACGTGTATTTAATTGATTTGTGCCTCTTATACCAATACCGGTATTTGGGAATACATTTTTTGCTGAGCGGACAGGATATTGGTATGAGATCTTGGATCTTTGCGAAGCCTGCGAATCAGATGTTGATAAGCAGAAGAGTAAACTACAAAATAACACAAGAGCAAAGGGACGAAATCCGTAGATTTTTATCATGATAAATGAATTTTCAATAAGTTAAAAACACAACATATATCCACGTGATTGGGAGGTGGACATAACTCGCCAGTCAAACAAAAAGCATGCCATTTGGAAAATAGCATTACCCAATAGACACGGCAGAACCATTAAATATAACATGAGAATGGCACAAAATCGTACATTTCTCCCTGTTATAACCCAAGCTTTATTCTACAGCAAGACGTGAAGCAGAAGTCTTCCCATCGGCATGCACCTGAATAGTATATACCCCTTTTACTAACCCTGAAAGTGAGACCGATGATAGGTTCGTACCCTGGTGAGCTGCTCCGATATCACCATTCTGCACTCTGCGTCCGAGTGCATCAATGATAGAGTAGGATACGTTTGAAGAGTTTTCAATCGTATAGCTAAGCGTAGTAGACGATGAAGTTGGGTTTGGGAAAGCCGAGAGCCCGAGAACATTCGCAGCGATCTCTTTCTTCACAGATGTCATCGGTAGATTTCTGACCGCTTTGTAGACCCTGTAGCTCCACGTAGAACCACTCATTGACATATCAAGAGTGATCTTCCGGTCCGGCGTAACTTCTGTACAAGTACGGGAAGTATTCGTACCCCATCCGATGAGCGTATTCCCGTTATCAAGTCTTTGGATAGAGCCCATCATATCCCCGGCAATACTATCAGGATGTGAAAATCCCCACACTTGTGTCGCTGTTTTCGCAGCAACATCGAGAGCGTACTCTACTCCTCTTGATACTTTCGGTTTATTGTATAAGCCATTATCAAATAATATATAGTGTCCGTTTGGCAATGCTTGAATATTGTGTGAATGCGAGAACCACGTCGTATCACCAATGAGTGTGAACTGGTTGTTCTTTCCACCTAATCTCCAGATGATATTTCCGGTCTCTCTGTCTATCTTCGTGATCTCATCCATGCGCCGAGCTGAAGCAAGGAGCTGTCCGTCATTGTCAATAGCAAGTGCATTAATGAATGAATAGTTAATGCTTTGAGCTGTAAAGTCTTCATGCGTACCATCTGTTATCTGGTAGTGGTCTTCGGTTTTCCATTCAAAGACAATATTACCTGATGAATCAAATTCTATTATAGCCGTTTCATCAACTGTGACATCGGTCTGACCACCGGGTACGATACTGCTCATGTCAACCGTTCTTGAATATCTGCCCAAGAGCATCGAGTGTCCATTTGGTAAGAGCAGAAGTTCGTGGAGCTTCGTCGCATATTGGCTCGGTGCCTTTACCTGACCAATTTCATTGAAATTTGAATCAAGGATGATAAACTTTGCATCAGTGGCAATAGGT
>DATDEW010000078.1:0-3905 GCA_036522935.1 Kapaibacterium sp. (SeqCode) | reverse complement strand
TGCTATTGACGCTATGGTCGATGCAGGGCTTGAGCTTGAGCGCACCGAGATAAAGGAGCGGATCGACACCATCTATAAAGAACGCGGCATCGAGTACCAGCAGGTCTTTGACGATCTTATCTTTGGTATCTTCCAAAAGATAGATCACCGCGTGCTTGCCGCAGGTATCATCTCCTATCGTCGCGCCCGTGAGGCTGCGCTGAAGCCGTATCCACACGTAACGGCAACGCTCATGGAGCTATCGCGCCGAGGTATCAAGCTTGCACTGCTCTCCGACGCACCAAGCCGCGAGGCATGGCTGCGACTCTGCTACATTAACTTCCATCATATCTTCTCGAACGTCGTTACCTTCGATGATACAGGCGAGCGAAAGCCCTCCCCCAAGCCATTTAACAAAGCATTAGAACTACTCGGTGTTAAACCTGAAGAAGCTCTCATGGTAGGCGACTGGCCCGAACGTGATATCAAAGGTGCAAAAGCCGTCGGTATGAAAACAGCATTCGCAAGATACGGCGATACCTTCGGGACAATAGAACATGATGCGGATTATGAGTTGAAGGATATATCAGAGTTGCTGAAGATAGTGTAATGCAAGTGATTCTTAACCTATTTTCATGAAGCATTTTTAAGGCACCGCAAGTATAGGGCTGGGGTTAAATAGCCTGTATATTTTAACCATAACACCAACCCGCATGAAAAAACTATTTTTTGTTCTCATTGCATGTGTAGCAATTCTTACCTCCTCCGCATCGATCGCACAGATCAAGACTGAAGGCAAAGTAACCGAAGTTGATTCGGCTACGGGTCAGGTAAAAACAACAACATATACAGATATTAAGAAGGAAGAAGATATCACTCCCCGAACGAACATGATAACTATCAATCCGTTGAAGTTCTTCGTGTTCTATAATCTTTCATACTATCATGCTTTCAATAGCAACATTGCTGCTGGTATTGGAGCGCAAATTCCGACATGGTCAGATATTAATGGCTTCGGAGTTAACGCTGAAATGCGTTTTTACCCGTCGAAAAAAGCGTTACGCGGTTTTTATGTAGCGCCGAATATTTCCTACAATCTACTCAATGATGAATACCCATCGTATGATGAAAATGGTAATCCAACCACTTCTGATGATGTAACGTCTTTTTCTGTTGGTGCACTCGTAGGTTGGCAGTGGTTTCCCGGCGATGATTTCGCCATCGGCCTTGGCATCGGTATTGACTACTACTTCCTTTCAGGTGATATCGTATCAGGCTCCACTCTTGATCAACTCGAAGGTCTCAAACCGGCATTGCGTTTTGATATCGGATATGCTTGGGAATAACCCCCGCGTCTAGATATCATTCAAGATGAGAAAGTCCTCGCTGATCGGCGTTATCAGTATTATGTTCTTTGTAACATCACCTGCAATTAGTCAGGTGGGGCATGTTGATGATTCATCACGATCATCAGTTGCATTGGAAAAGACTAATGATTCAACTGATCGTAAGGCAAAGAAAAACATGTTAACGATCGATCCGATCATTCAACTTGTGGACTTTAACATTACCTATACCAGAGCATTAAGTAGTTCTATCGCTGTTGCCGCCGGAATTCAAGTAGGTTCTGACGATCTGGGAGTAAATGCTGAATTCCGGTATTATCTTACAGGGTATGCTTTACAAGGTATGTATATTAGTCCGGTAGTTACTATCAAGGATGGTGTATCTATTGACGCCTTAGTCGGATGGCAGTGGTTTCCAGAAGAGCACTTCACATTCGGGATTGCCGCTGGTATAGGAATTGGGTCGGACATTTACCCTGCTATGCGCGCCCAGGTTGGATATCCCTGGTAATAATGAGAAGCCCGCATGAGCGGGCTTCTCTACTCTCTTAATTCCCTTCCTTCTCGAACTTCTCTTTGAGAGCTGCGAGTTGGTCGGCTAAGCCATAGCTTGTTGCTTTGCTTGTCACACGGTACTGCTTGAGCGATGTACGCTGTGCTTCCTTCTCTGCTGCGATGAGCGAGAGAGTTACCTTGCCTGTATTGCGGTCATACTCAATAACGCGGAGACCTTCGATAGGCTTATCTTTCTTAAAGGTATCTTCAAGTTTTTCAATGCGGTCATGCGATAGCTCGCGGCGCGGGACGAACCCTTCTTCGCCATCAGCGAACACAACAACCACTCCGCCACGCGTGACTTCCTTGATCGTACCGTCGTGATCGGTATTGAGCTTATACTTCTCTTCTTTCAAGCGCATCGGATTCTCGACCAGACGCTTTTTGGTAACAGTGATGCGGCGCTTCTGATTATCAACCGTCAGTACTTTCGTCTCGAACGAATCACCGACCTTCATTGCAGATGATACGTTCGGGATGCGCTCCCATGCGATCTCTGAAATTGGAAGGAATGCGACCAGACCGTTAGGAAGCTCAACTTCAGCACCAAAATCATTGATGCTCTCTACCGTTACGGTGAGCGTTGAATCCGGCTTGATCTCTGCGAACATCTCAACATACGGATCAGCTGTTAGCTGGCGCACACCGAACTGCACCTTGCGATGCTTCTTATCTACTTGCAGAACTTTTGCCTGAAGCGTATCGCCGCGCTTGACGATCTCATAGGGATGATCAAATTCTTCCCACGTAAGATCTTTACCTTTGATGAATGCTTCAACGCCCGGACCAAGATCGATCATCACATCCTTGATGTTGAACGACTTGACCTTCACATCCATCACATCACCTGTCTTGAGCGTATCAAGTTTCTCCTTGGCAGCACTTCGAAGCGAATCTTCGAGCACATTACGGTGTGATACCGAAATATCAGGTGTACCGTCTGCCTTAACTTTTACTCGGGTGATACGAACAGGTACGGTCTTACCGAAGTAATTGGCAATGTTGCGGTCAGGGTCAAGGTCGATCTGTGCATTTACCATAAATGCAGGGGTGCCGTCCTCGAATGCAACCTCAAGCCCGTTACGTGACCATTTCTTGACAGCTACGTTCACGATGGATTTATCGCGACGCGCCTTCTCGAGGTGGGCGTATGGACCGGTCGGTTCTGCTTCCGCTTGTGGTACTTCCGTATTATCTGCAGCTTGCGCTGTTGCCTCGGAGGGTTCGTTTGCTACTGCCTCGGCTGGCGTTATCTGTTCGTTTTCGTTGGTCATTGTTGTTTCCCCTTGTTTGGGGAAGGGGAAAACCATTATTTACACGAAAAACATCCCGAAAAACCAACAACAAATTAAACTCCCCTCTCCCTCAAAGGGAGAGGGGCTGGGGGTGAGGGTAAAATGCTTCTCGGTATTCTGCTTCCGAAGAGTGCTAGTAACTAACAAAGAATTTACCCTCATCCTAAATCCTTCTCCCTGAAAGGGAGAAGGACTTTTAAATTCATCTGCCCACCATCTTCTTCAGATCAAGTCACCATGGCGCTACTGCCGCACCGGTCTTGATTACATTCGTGCCTGCGCTCCAACCATCGGCGGGACAGACGAGGCGGATATGATACGCTCCCGCAGGAAGTGCGCTTAGGTCTGCGGCATACTCCTGCAATCCGTCAACATCAGGTATCTCTTCGCGAAGTACCGACACGCCGATACTGCTAACCACCTCCATATACATCACCCCGCTCGTGCAGTTCTCAAAGGTCAGTGTTGTCTTTTGGTCGAGTGGGTTCGGATAAGAATACATCTGTTTAGTCTTGAGATGTTCTTTTTCTCTATCAGATGCTACGGCATTTAAGTGAACAGGTATCTTGCTTGAACCTCGTATCACAGCTAAACTTCCAACATCTTCCAATCCTTTGGCTTCATCTTTGGGTGTCGTATAGCCGGGCATCCCGATAATTACATCCTGTAGCCCATCGCCATCGGCAGTAAGTGTGTCCATTGAACCACTTGGATGATTCTGTTCTACATA
>DATDEW010000077.1:0-2905 GCA_036522935.1 Kapaibacterium sp. (SeqCode) | reverse complement strand
CATTTTTTTTGTATTTTTGTACTAATTGTGTAGGTTAATTCATTACACCAAAATTATTTCAGTAACTTGAGGAGAATAAATATGTATTCAAAAAGAACGCTACCCTACTTCCTCGGGCTTGCTTTGGTCGCATCACTCGGTCTCTCGAGCTGCTCGAACAAAGCAACGGAGGAACAGATGAAGACGCTCCGGGAGCTTGACGGCAACCGTGATCGCCTTCAGCGTGAACTCGATGACGCAAATCGTCGCCTAAGTGATGCTCAAGGGAAACTTGCCGCTCAAGACAGAGAGCTTCAAGATTGCCAAAAGGACACCCAAGCAGTACGAGAAGGATTAGCATTATGGCCGAACATTTGGCCGGATGCTAATGAATGGAATCCGCCACCGCCTCCACCGGCACCGGAACCAGTAAAAAAAGGTAGAAGATAATTAACTCACAACTAACGAAAAAGGAAAAATACCATGAAAAAAGTATCAATACTTAGCGCGTTCTTTGTGATGTTACTTGCAGGCACTGTCTTCGCACAGTACCCTGAAGACTTCACCAAGGACCAGGCAGATTCTACGATCGGATTCCGCCGCTCACAGATCACAAGACTTGAGGGTGACCTCAAACTCACGAATGATCAGGTCGCCAAAGCAGAAGCAGACATCAAGCAGCGCATGGCAGATAATACCAAGTGCCGCGAAGACCTCTATGCTCTCTGTGGAACAGACCGCAACGGGTACAATGCTTATCGCGAGCGTTTAGCTCGTAGTGAGCAGGAGTATAACGCATTGAAGTCAATGTCAGCAGCACAGCTTGGACAGAACCAGGCACGTGTTGACGGACTTGAGCAAGAGATCCGTTATCTCCGCGAGCAGAAGCTCGTTCTTATCCCTGACCACCGTTCACGTGTTGCGTCACTTTCATCGGGCTTCATGAACATGAAGCGCGGTATGGTCCCGCCGAACACAATGTACACAGTTGGTACATGGGCTAAGGATCGCGATTGCTTGTGGAACATCGCCAAGAAGCCGGAGATGTATAATGATCCGTTCGCATGGCCGAAGATCTGGCGTGCTAACAGTGATCAGATCAAGAACCCTGATCTCATCTATCCAGGTCAGCAGCTTACTATTCCAAAAACGGAAGTAACCGAAGCTGATAAGGATATGACCGGTTATAAACATCGTAGACGCTGATCAGAAAAAAGGAAAAGCAAATACGAATAATCAAGAGACATTGAATAAAGACCGTCTCCACGCATGAAGCGGGAGACGGTCTTTGCTTTTTGGTACAACTTATGATGCAAGTGGTAGAAAAGAAAATCAAGATACCCTCCTCCGACGCACAGCTTGTCTTCGGTCCGAATGATGAGTACCTTCGTCTTATCGAGCAGAGGTTCGATGCGCGTATCGTTGCTCGCGGCGAGACGATAATCCTTCAGGGCTCCGCGCAGGAAGTCCAGCAGATAGAGCGGGTGTTCAACGAACTTGCCTTCGTCTTATCAAAGATGGGTAAGCTCTCAAGAAATGATGTTTCAACTGTTATTGATATGGTCTCAAGCGGGAGAGAGGTCTCGCAGCAGAACCTCAATGACCTTGAATCTATCGTCCTCTTTACCCATAGCAATCCTATTCGTGTAAAGACACCCACACAGATAGAATACTATAAAGCTGTTAAGAAGAACGATGTTGTTTTTGCGATAGGACCTGCCGGTACTGGTAAAACATACCTTGCAGTTGCGATGGCAATTGCAGCACTCAAGAATAGAGAAGTATCGCGTATCATCCTTGCACGTCCGGCAGTTGAAGCAGGTGAGAGTCTAGGCTTTTTGCCGGGTGACCTTTCACAAAAAGTTGACCCATACTTGCGTCCGCTCTATGATGCACTAGCAGAAATGCTTACCCTTGAAAAGCTCAAAGCGTATGTTGAGCGCGGGACCGTCGAGGTAGCGCCGCTTGCCTATATGCGTGGGAGAACATTGAATAATTCATTTATCATTCTTGACGAAGCCCAAAATGCCACGACGTTGCAGATGAAGATGTTCCTGACACGTCTTGGTAACGGTTCAAAAGCAATTATTACCGGTGATGTTACGCAAATTGACCTTCCGTATAATCAGACATCCGGTCTTGTCCAGATTCAAGAGGTTCTCAGCGGGATCGAAGGTATTAACTTTGTGTACTTTAACAAAGCTGATGTCGTTCGCCATCGTCTTGTACGTGAGATAATTGATGCGTACGAGAAGTTTAATAATGAGAACAAACCTGACCAGCATCGTAATAGCAAGAGCGGCTCCGGAAAAGAACTGATAGCCTAGGTTATAGCGTGGAATTATTTCAAATAGGATTTGTCAGTGTCACATGGTTAGATGTTATTGACATCTTACTTGTGACCTTCTTATTCTTTCGCCTCTATGTGGCGATGCGGGGGACTATTGCCGCGCAGGTATTTCTTGGTCTGGTTCTGGTGATCATCGCTTCACTCGTTGCCAGAGCGATTGATATGAAAGCGCTTTCGTGGATACTCAAGACACTTACGGATATTTGGGTTATTGCGCTCATTGTTCTCTTTCAGCCGGAGCTTCGCCGTCTGCTTCTGTTCTTAGGACGAAATCCTATCGTTAAGTTCTTCATACGGACTGATGTGAGTGAGTATGCGGATACGATCGTCCGCTCATTCGAGGAGCTACGGGCACGTCATGAAGGAGCTCTCATTGTTATTATTCGTACGACCGATATTAAGCTTTTCGTAGATACGGGACTTCCGCTCCATGCACACATCTCGAAAGAATTATTAGTCTCGCTCTTTAATAAACGCAGCCCGCTTCATGACGGAGCAGTGATCATTAAAGATAGATACATCGAAGCAGCTCGCTGTACGTTACCCTTATCAGGAGTCGAGACGATGGGCGAACGT
>DATDEW010000076.1:0-2035 GCA_036522935.1 Kapaibacterium sp. (SeqCode) | reverse complement strand
TCAAAAGCACGACGGGTATATCGCGAGACGATGTCTTATGATTCATTGCATGATCGTACATATCCTTCTTTCTTGCGATTTGGCGGATTGGAATTTGCGTCAACACTTACCGGTGCTCCCGGACCTGGGCATGGAGCAGGTTTCCTTGGCGTCTATTCACTCTTTGATTCGAGTGTGTTCCCCAGTGCTACAGGAGAAAAAGAAAAGACGTTTTTCCAGGGGCATATATTACGCATCATACCTATGGAGTATCCACTTCGGTGGTTCAATGACTCACCTGACTGGACATGGGGAATGAGTGCATATGAGAACATCGCACAGAACAACGACTCCAACAGATTCCTGACAAGTATTGCTGCAAACCTCTATATTCGTAAACGTTTTTGGCTTCGTGACATTAAGCCGTTTCTCATCTTCTCACCCTTTGTAGGAATTAGTGCAGCTCCGTCGGCATATATCAATCTCGGAGGTGAGCTGACACTTGGCTCTTATGGTGGTTTCAACTTACGGGCTTATGCAGGCGTGGCATATGGCTTCACATGGAAGTTCTATCGCTCAATAAATGGCGAGGCGGTCCCAACAGTCACTACTCCCTATATCGGTCTCGGAGTAAGCGCTCTTGACTTCATCAACAAACCCGCAGACCTTGCCAGAGAATGGAAAGACTATGCACACTCTGCCGTTGAGTTAAGCGTTTTGAATATCGAACCGATATATGCTACAGCAGGATATCCGAATCTCTTCGACACAACTACATTTAAGATACCACTAACAGGCGTAACTATCGAACTTGCTACAGCTCACTTCCCTCTGAATAATCTGTTCAACGGAAAGTTTTGGGCGGGTACTACTCTCTTTAAATTATTTGCTCCCGGGTATAATCAACAAGGATTCAGTGTATTGCCGCTGCGCTTCGGATATCGCGAATATCTCTTCGCAGCAGAAGATCTTACCGTTGAGCCACAAATAGAACTAAGTTATTACCCTTCTCAAATGGCAAACATCTCGACAAAGTTAAAGTTGAACATGTTCAATGATTTTACATTGGGTTTTACAGTCGGATATGTATCCGGCTCACCGGGGGCATACTTACCTGGTACATTAGCCGCTATTAACAAGAATTATGCAAAATCACTGACCGAATTTAATACATTTTATTTCGGCATAACCATTGGCATCAAAGACAGATACTATACACCGGAAAAAGTGAAAGAAATGGAAGCTTGGCCGCAATGAGGAAACTCTTCATCATATCGCTTCTATTTCTGCTCGCCGGATGTGATCCATACAGATTCAAGATGCTAGGGCATAATGCGCTAAAGGGAAGAATACACTCGCCCCTTGAATCAGTAGACGTAGAGCAACAGTATTTTGATGTCAAAGAGGATGCCTGTGTAGCTCTTGAGCTACCGACTGCAACACAATACTCGATCTCTTTCTATGCCCAGATAAAAAGTGGTGATGGCTTCCGAGTTCTGGCACGTTCACGAGTTGAAGAAACATTGATCGATTCCGGCGTTGTAGTAAGTATATCGGATAAGTACGCTCGGGCAGATAAAGACGGGAAGAATCTTTCTGCTCTAAAATCACCTGGGTTCAATAACGAAAAAGTCGTTTTTATTGGTCTTTATAATGACGAGAAGTACTTACATGTTATCGTAGGATGTGATACGCTCTTAAAATACCATCCCGAAGGTCCGGCCCCGGACGATCTGGTCATTACAAGTATCGGTAATAGCACAACAAGGATTTTTACCCCTCTCTGGAAAGACCTTGAGGTAGAAGAAGAGTAAAGCGAACCCCAGCCCCCTCCAAACCGTTATAGGGCTTCCAATGTCAGGAAAAAAGGTATATATTGAGACGTACGGCTGCCAAATGAACGTGGCAGATACGGAGGTCGTCCTTTCGGTGCTGAAACAGTCCGGCTACGAGCCGACGATCTCGCTCGATGAGGCAGACCTAGCATTCATGAATACCTGTGCCATCCGTGAGAATGCTGAGGAGAAGATCTGGAACCGCCTCGACCACTGGAAAG
>DATDEW010000075.1:0-2371 GCA_036522935.1 Kapaibacterium sp. (SeqCode) | reverse complement strand
CGCAATTAGATAACCCTGTTTCGATGAATGTTATTGACATTTGTCCTGTCGGTGCGCTGACAAGTCGTGACTTTCGCTTCAAAGCACGAGCATGGGATATGTCATTTACGGATACTGTCTGTCCAGGTTGTGCGAACGGATGTAACATCCGAGTAGGTGTTCGTGATAACGAGATACTTCGTCTTGAACCGCGTCCAAATCCGAACGTTAATGATTTCTGGATGTGTGATGAAGGACGTTTGACAGCGTATCCCCCGGTCAATGCTGCTGACAGGGTATCGGGTGCAATGCAAAAAACAGGTGACACGCATACGAAGATAGAGCTTTCATCAGCGGTTCACGCGATCGCTACTGCGCTGAAGAAATATAAAGCTGATGAGATCGCTTTTATTGCTTCCGCAAATGCAACGCTTGAAGATAATTTTGTTTTTGTCGAACTTGCAAAAACAAAAGGTATTAAACACATCGGTTACTTTACCAACGAACGCGGCAACGACGAGAAGCTTCTTATCAAACGTGATAAGACTCCGAATGCGTATGCATTGAAATTACTTAGTGTTCAACCGTTTGGTGATGACTTCACAGCATCGCTCCGCAACGGAAGCATCAAAGCAGTCTATTCGCTTGAAGATGATTTCTTGGGTCGGACCGACTTGACAAATGCTTTTGGCAAAGTTACATTCTTTGCAGCTCATGCTACAAGCATGAATGCCACTGCAAAGCGAGCAGACATAGTTCTGCCTGCATCAGCATGGGCAGAGAAGGAAGGCGTTTTTATTAATAGCGGTGGCTGGATAAATCTCTTGAAGCCTGCAGTTGCGACAACTCACACTGTTCGTGGATTTGACCATCTTAATCAGTCGCGCCTTGATAAGTACGGCACTCAATTCGACCGCTGGGCACAGCGCAAAAAAGTAGATGCAATCGAATCATGGCATCTTACACAAATGATTGGCGCGGAGATAGGGAAGAAAACAGACTTTAGATTTACCGAAGATGTTTTTGAAGCAGTAGTGGCAAAGTTACCGTCGCTTTCGGGCTTAGATTATGATAAGCTTGGTAGCGAAGGGTTGCCCGTTAATGGCATTGGCAGAGAGCGCAAACCAATAGAATATAGAGAAGTGTACCAGGAATCTACCGAAGCAGAGTTAGTATAACAGATGATAGTAGAAGCATTCATCAAAATAGCGGTTGTTCTTCTTTCTGTCTTAACTGCAGTTGCCTATCTCGTTCTTTTGGAACGATGGATATCGGCATGGTTGCAAGATAGAATAGGGCCGAACCGTGTAGGACCATTCGGTTTACTTCAGCCTGCAGCAGACGTTCTCAAACTTCTTCTCAAAGAGGACATTGAGCCGAAGAATGCTGTAAAGCTCTACCATTGGCTTGCTCCGGTCATCTCGATTACAGTTGCATTAAGCGTGCTTGCCATCATCCCACTCGGCATGGCAATGACGATTGGTGAGACGACGTTCGTTCCTGCCATTGCATCGAATATCAACATTGGCGTGCTCTATATAATAGCACTGACCTCTGTTGGTGTCTATGGTATAACTCTTGCAGGTTGGTCGAGCGGATCAAAATATTCACTTCTTGGTGGACTTCGCTCAAGCGCTCAGATGATCAGCTATGAACTTACGCTTGGCTTGGGCTTGCTTTCTGTGGTGATGTTATCGGGTACACTTGACTTATCAGGAATAGTGAACTCACAGATAGAACACGGCTGGAATATCTTGTGGGCGCCTCTCGGATTTCTGCTCTTTCTTGTATCTTCATTTGCAGAGACGAACCGCCAGCCATTTGATCTGCCCGAAGCAGAACCCGAACTTGTCGGAGGGTATCACACAGAATATAGCTCAATGAAATGGGCATTGTTCTTCCTTGCCGAGTATGCAAATATGATCGCCGCAAGCGCAGTGATGACCGTTCTCTTTCTTGGTGGTTGGCACGTACCATTTATTGATACGCTCGGACTTTCTCCGATGGTCGTATCACTGTTGGGGATCGGTGCATTTATGCTCAAGATATTTGCATTTATCTTTGTATTTATGTGGGTGCGTTGGTCTATTCCACGTTTTCGTTATGATCAACTTATGAATTTAGGGTGGAAAGTTCTTTTACCGCTCGGTCTCTTAAATATCGTTTTGACAGCATTAGAAAAAACGTATTTATTCAATTAACCTATGAAGTACCGCTCAAAATATAATAATCCGAGTCGTAAACGATCACTCTCGTTCTGGGAGCGTCTCTATATCCCGGAGATCATGAACGGGCTTCTGACAAGCATTAAACATCTCTTCACTCCGAAGTTCGTACGCCAGTATCCGGAAGAGAAGTGGGATGCACCTGATTCTTTTCGCGGTCGTCCGGT
>DATDEW010000074.1:0-2479 GCA_036522935.1 Kapaibacterium sp. (SeqCode) | reverse complement strand
TGTTTTGCGACATAGTTGTAGAGTACGTATGCAACGAGAAGATTGAGAAAGAATACAGCAAGTAATTGAGGATCATCTAAGAGAATGTAGGCATAGAATTCAAATAGCATCGTTGCAAGCATGGCAGAGCCAAAGAAGTATCTAAAAAACGATTTTGTACGCTTCTGAAAATATCCGGCGAGTACATCGGAGACAGAAAAGTAATTTGCAAGATTTGCTGTCCGTATATTTTTTAGGGATGCTGGAAGTTCCGGTGAAAGATACTTCTTGCTTTGTGTCTGTGCAGAGCTAAGTTGCGGTAACAACTCTAACTCGTCCTTATTAAAGCTGTCGGTATCCTTAAGTAAGCCGTTGTACTGACTTTCTGCTGATTGCTTAACGAAGGAGTCCTCAGGATGATGAAGTATGATCGTCCCCGCTGGTTGCGGTGGTGCATCTCCATGAATGCGTGGTGTTACGATCTGATATACCGAACCGACTTCTTCCGGTTCAAACCTGCCCTGGATAGCAACGTACGGAGGGGTAATGCCTCGTAATTTAAAACCAACTACGTAGCTTGTTCCGCCGACCTTCTCATGGGGGTCGCCGTCCCAGAGTGCGACAACTACGTGACTATAGCGTGCAATATATGCTCCTACGAAGGCATACTGATGATCGCGGTCATCCCCGTATTCAATAATATCTTGTTCTTTCACACCAACCATCAGGGGAAGCTCGAACCACTCTTCTGATTCACACAGCAATTCTTCAAACTCGACTCGTGATTCCGACGAGCTAAAATCTGTCTCATAGATCTCACGTCTCATTGGGAGGGGGACAATGATCTTCAGACCTAGTTCAAGAGCTATCTTTGCGGCTATGCGATCAGCACCTTCTGCAAGGGCAGTTATTACATAGATAGGCGAGTGAGGGCACTGATCAGATATCTCTTTGTACACTTTTTTCAGAGATACTTCGATCAACGGAATATCTTCCGCTTTAATGTCGCGGTGTCCGGTGATGCCGATTGTTATGGGTAATGATCCTTTGTTCACGAAGCAAAAATACGAGTATTCAATAGACTACATAAAAAAAGGGCAGATGTTGTTTCTGCCCTTTATACCCCAATTCAGGAATTATCACTGTGTCTCTATTACATGGTAATAGAAGTCATGGTCATCATTGTTGCCGCCGGCAACATTGAAGCTAACCGTAAACCCTGTTGTAGAAGTGGAAACATATGCCTGTATATCAGATGCATTTGCATTTGCAGGTGTAATGACCACGATCGGAGCAACATTGTATACTACATTGAAGGTTACCGTTGCCTGAAGCCCTACAGCAATATTAGGATTTTGAGTATGTATTCTTAGTTTTCCGGCAATATCCGTTGCATTGGTAAGGGTAGCAGATCCGTTATTTCCGGCATTTGCTTCCGATGCTGCTGTTGGTACTGTCGTTTGTTGTGAACGAATGTGTCCATCTTTAACATTGATTCGCACGTTGGTCCCACCGCTTGTTGACTGACCTACGCTAATGTTATCTGTAGTTCCTGCCATAGAAAGTGTGGTGCCGTCATAACCAAGATCTGCATCATTCGTTAATGTAGATGTACCATTCCAGTAAGCAAGTTTATTTGATGCACCTGTTCCGGTAAGTACTCCAAGAGCAGAGATCGACTTCCACTCCGGTGTATTTGAGCCCTGACTTGTGAGCACCTGATCAACAGTACCATTTAAACCGCCAAAGCTCATCGGGTTTGCACCGGCAGAAATAGACAATCCACCAACTACCGAAACGCCTCCGGTAAATGTCTGCGCTCCGGTCCATGTGTTTGCATTAGCTAGGTTAATGGCAAATGGAGTGGTTGTGCCATTTCCGGAAAGTGTAGACCCAGTTGTAAGAGTCTGCCATGCCGGAGCACCTGTAACTACTGTTAGTACAGAACCGTCACTACCAACGCTTGAAAGCCCTGTGCCGCCATTTGCGATAGGCAATACGCCTGTAACTTCACTTGAGAGATCTACCGCCGAGCTGCTTAGTTCACCATTGAGATCAGCATGTACTATACCTGTTGAAAGATCAATAATATTAACAGAACCATAAAGTTCAATAGCTCCGTCATTAATAATGATCGGTGCATCTCCAAGTACGTTTGACGAAGACCACATTGTAACATTTCCACTCGTGCCTGTTCCTGTGGAAACTCCAAGAGTAGAAAGGGATTTCCATTGTGGTGAGTTTGCACCCTGGCTTGTGAGAAGTTCATCAGCAGCGCCATTCGATCCGTTGACGCTCATTGGATTTGCGCCAGCTGGGATCGTAAGACCTCCACTGACCGATGCTCCGTTCGAGAATGTCTGGAGAGCCGTCCAGGAATTTGCATTACTTAAGTTCAAACCAAACGAAGTACCTCTTCCATCTCCGACTAGTGAGGCATTCGTTGCAAGAGTGACCCACGCTGGAGCACCACCTGATACACCAAGGATGGTATTTGTCC
>DATDEW010000073.1:0-2644 GCA_036522935.1 Kapaibacterium sp. (SeqCode) | reverse complement strand
ACAGCATCTTAATGTGGTAAGATGAATATCTCTTAAGGCGTAGGCGGAACTATGAACCGCCATTCTCACCCGCACTTAAGAAAGCATGGCATGGGGCTATTGACAAAATCAATAGCCCCAATTTTTTTTAAAAAACCAAATTTCAGGGTCACTTTAGGTAAGAGGGAAGCGGACTCAAGTCCGTTCTACTTCTTGGGTTTAAGGTTTGTGGCGAGCATACTGGCCCCCCAGAGGATAAGCAGGATAGGGAAAGCTGTCTCCCAGAACTCAATATCGATGCCGAATACGTTACGCAGCAGGATCACTCCACCGAAAATGATGAGGATTGCGCCCCAGAACCAACCTTTCATACTGATTCCCCCTATTAAAATGATGTTGAACTGTCTTCGCGCACTTCCAGGCTGCCAAAGACAACATGAGCCTGGACATCGACAAACGGCATATTCTCATTAAACGATGCCGATCTGTACACATTATCCCCGAATGATGCTACTTTCCCATTAATGACATTCCCACCGGCAAAAGCGCTTTCTACCTTGATACGCATCGGAGTAGCCGGGTCAACCTTAACGAAAGTAGACGAAAATACTGAATTTATCTCAATTTTGACGTTTTTGTCTGTCGGTTTGATGTTGCGCAGGTCATATACTCCCTTACCGAAAACAACACTGTATTCGGCGTTTGAGCTATCTGCCGTTACGGTGCTTTCGCTAAAGATTGCTCGCTGGGAATCTGTGCTCTGTCCTTTGAACCCTGTGAGCATTGATATGCCGACGGTTATGATGATAATAGGGAATATGATGCCCAATACAGGAATTTCTACATGGAAGACATTCTTGACTATCAGGAGTATGCCCGCCAAAATAATGAGGGATCCCCAGTATACTTCACTGAATAGTATGTTCATACGCCGCCGGTTGATTATTAAGATAGGTACAAAATTACAAGGAAATCTGCAAGGACAGGTTTAAAGGAGAAAGAATTCTTGGAGTGAGCTAAGGAGCGGAGAGGGGGGGATTCGAACCCCCGATAGCGGTTTCCCACTATGACGGTTTAGCAAACCGTTGCCTTCAGCCACTCGGCCACCTCTCCCGTTGCTTGTTCAAATGTAGGCAAACACAACTTCTTTCGCCCGAGCGTCGTTCCCATCTTCTTCATGTCAAGCATTAACATTCATTACATCGATCTTCCCCTCACGCCATACGCCGAAGTATGGGCAGAGCAGAAGCGCATATTTGCAGAGCTCCTCGAAGGTAAGGATGCCGATACGCTCATTCTTTGTGAGCATCCTCATGTCTATACACTTGGCAGAGCGACGGATATAACCAATGTGCTTTTCTCCGATGAGAAGCTTCGCGAGATAGGAGCGGAGAAATTCGAGATCGAGCGCGGCGGCGACGTTACTTATCACGGTCCGGGACAGCTCGTCGGATATCCATTGCTAAATTTATCCCATTTCAAAGAAGATCTTGGTTGGTTCTTACGTGCTATCGAAGAGAGCATTATGCTTACTCTTAAGGAATTCGGTATAGAAGGTTTTCGCGTTGCAGGAAAAACAGGAGTTTGGGTGAAGGTAGGGAATGAAGAAGAAAAGATCTGCGCCATCGGAGTCAAAGCATCACGTTGGTGCACTATGCATGGCTTTGCACTTAATGTGAATACCGATCTATCATACTTCGATTATATCGTCCCATGCGGCATTGCCGATAAGAAAGTAACTTCAATGCAAAAGTTACTCTCAAGAGAAGTACTGATAGCGGATGTCAAGCGACTCTATCAAAGGTCGTTCGAGCAAGTATTTTTTCAAGGATTACAGTAGATCTCTACCAGACCCATTCCGGTATGCGAACGATGTCGCCTATTCCCGAACGAATTGGATGCCACAGAGCCCAGAATGCACTCACATTCGGATCTAAGACTGATGATATTTCTGCTTTGTGAAGAGGATCATCTTCAGGAGGAGTATTATGAGAGCGCATGAAGAATGTGTTCGCAAAGAATGAGAAGAACCCGGGCGGAAAACCATCCCATCTGAAGAACGTCACAACAAGACTGTCATATTGAGGAGTGATAACTCCTGTCATTAATGAGCTGTTGAGTTGGAAACTGAAATCCGCCGATTGTATCCTGCCTGTTAAGGTGAATGGCTCGGATCTCACAAGGAAATCATTGAGCACCGAAGCATCCATACTGCCAAGTTTCCCGTCTACTTTAAGTGCGAGATATGGATTCATCAGTTGGTACTCAGCAGTAAGACTCACTAAACCGGCGTTTAAGAACTTCATGTCCCCAACAATGGGTGTAGAGATTGGAGCGGTTTTTGTGGGCGAGCGATTTGATACAGCCCCAACACGAAGATTGATATCATTGAGTGTTATTGTCGCAGGTGAGGCAGTATCATACCAGCGTTCACTGAACGTGAGATCGCCACCATGAATAAGCAGTTGGTTGAGTCCAAAGGGCATGCGAATTTCCTGCAATAACTCATGGGGATACTTGTCCTTTTTCGTGCGCGGCTCTTCGGGCTGACGCCTGTCACCAAAAATATTTATTTCCCAATTATCAGCAATGATCTTATCGACGAAGACGCCGTCTCCTAGTAATAGCTTTTGATAATCAACTCCCGTTATCTCTATCTTTGGAG
>DATDEW010000072.1:0-2519 GCA_036522935.1 Kapaibacterium sp. (SeqCode) | reverse complement strand
AAACATTCGGCAAAAAAGATACCATACTCAAACGTACGATAAAACTCTAACAATGTCTGAACACAAATCGATAGCCAAGACAGCAAAAGAAGCATTCTCCGAGAGTGCGCTCAAGCATATAGCTGAAGTAATAGCCGAGGTCGAAGAACATACCAGCGCGGAAATACGTGTCTCGATCCTGGATGAACGCCCGTTCGAAGATGGAGGACTTCCACTCGATGCGCTTGCGCTCAAGGAGTTTAGCCGTCTCGGTATGCAGAGCACGAAAGGGCAGAATGGCATCTTGCTCTATATTATTTTTGAAGAACACAAGTACTATATCTGCGGCGATAAGGGCATCAATGAACGAGTTGATACAAATACATGGGAAGATGTCGCCGCTACGATCAAGTCACACTTCAAAGAAGGACATTTTGAAGACGGGGTTGTATCCGGCTTGCGAACAATAAAAGAACATCTTCGTATCGCACTTCCGCCTGATACAACGAACCCCAACGAGTTGCCTAACGAAGTAGTAATGCGCTAATGTATCTAAAACGCTCACGAATAGCACTGGCTCAAGTAACATCCGTACTCGGTGATATTGAACGTAATGCACAGCACCACAATGAACTTGCCCAAAAAGCGAAAGCCGGCGGCGCCGATGCAATAGTATTTCCGGAGCTTTCTCTTACCGGGTATACACTTCGTGATATAAACTATGAAGTTGCGCTCGACCCAAGGACCGACCCCCGTCTTGCCGAACTTCGGGAAGCAAGTAAGGACATAACTATCATTTGTGGAGGCGTTGAGCGTGCCCAGAGCGGCGGAGTCTATAACTCTGCATTTCTTTTTGAAGGTGGTGAGTGTAAGTTCACACACCATAAGGTCTATCCTCCCACGTATGGTATTTTTGAGGAAGAGAGATACTTCCTTCAAGGTACATCCGTAAAAGTATTTGACTCGGATGTTCTTGGTCGAATTGGCTTACTTGTCTGCGAAGATATTTGGCACCCCTCGTTACCATATTTACTTGCTCATCAGGGGGCACAGTGTATCATTGCGATCGCTGCCAGCCCGACGCGTCTTGCAACTGGTGAGTTAAGTCTAAGCGACATCCCTACCAATTATACTATTAATCGTGAACATCACTCAACCTATGCCCGGCTGCATAGTGTATATGTAACGTTCGTCAATCGTGTCGGGGTAGAAGATGGTGTGAATTTTTGGGGTGGCTCTGAAGTCGTCGCACCGGATGGAGTAGTCGCAGCCCATGCAAAATTTTTCGATGAAGATATGCCTATCGTTGATCTTGATCCCGATAAGGTCAAACATGCGCGGCAGCAATCAAGACACATGCTCGATGAGGATCTGTTCTTAACGCATAAGATACTTGGTGACATGCTGCCGTAACGCAGGCATCTATGGTACTTTCAAAGGATATTTTTCTTTGAGGATATGTTCACTTCCTACTAATCTTGCAAGTCAGGTATGAAGCATTCACACAAATTGATCCTTGCGATTCTTCTGTTTTTTTCGGCATCGAACATCTTCGCTCAAGCCAAAGGTATCGTCATTAATGAGATATATATAGGCGGTGTCCGTACAATTTTAGCGAATGACTCTTATATTGAGTTATATAATCCTACATCAACAACTCTCTATCTCGATGGGTGTTTGCTTGCTCGTGTGACCTCAAATTCAAGCGGCTTCTTACAGCCGATCGCTGAAGCATGGAAGTTTCAAGGTATTGCGGGGAATAAGACTCTTCCTGTTGGACCGGGTCAGTTCGTTGTGATATGTGCAGGTGCACAAGCGGTCAGTGGTGGGCTTGACCTTTCGAATGCAGACTATGAGACGTATGCAGGGATTCCTATCTTTGAAAAAGACAACCCTTCGGCAAAGAATCTGCGTAAGATCGGTGCAGGTACGATAACAACCGATATCAATATTTCCCAGACACTTGACGCGATCGTCCTCACTGATGGCGAAGATACAGTATTGGCTGACGGAATTCAAGAACTCTCAGTGATCGACGGAGTGCAGTACTCCACAACAGAGGCAATGATACTCCCAATCTCTATCGACGGAGGTTTTACAGGCGGAGCGGGACTCGCTCTTGGTAAGACAATGGAGCGTACCCAAAAGGGGGTAACGACGCATAACTCCGGTGTTGATTTTTCCCTTTACCCCAAACCAACTCCCGGATATCAGACGGGCTCTGAACCGGGTGTACTCCCCAAAGGAACAGATATTTTTCCGTTATCGCTAGGTAAGTATGTACTTTATGATACATATGAGACCGATACAAATGGGACGATTGATACATCAACTATTACCGCTTCGTCAACTACTATTTGGCGGGAGAATCAAAGCGAAGGCGGCTTCGGTAATGTTTCATGGCTGAAAGATACGTCGAACATGACGCTTTTATATGCAGGTGACGAAGCAAACATTCGTTATCGTGCAGATGAGAATCAAGATATTGATGTGCTCGCAGATCAGGAATTTATAGGGACGTTCGTTTCTCCTTTTTTTGC
>DATDEW010000071.1:0-4842 GCA_036522935.1 Kapaibacterium sp. (SeqCode) | reverse complement strand
AGCGCCTATTGTTCAATCATATAAGAAGAAAGCGGCAGACCTCGGGCGGAATGTGATATTCCTCATGGGATTACCGACTGACGAAATGTATAATGCATACATGGCACTTCCCGCGCCACGCCCCGAAGCTCTTTGCGAGTTGGACGTAGATAAAGTGCGAGAATCAGATGCAAGGGTATGGTCACCTAGATGGACGCTTGGTACGCAACTTGATCTTGTCCGCCAGATGCACGCCGAAGGTAGGCGTGCATTTGTCTGGACACTCGATGTCGTTACCTATATTAACGAATTCATGCGCGATGGTGAGTTCGATGGTATCCTGACGAACTACCCGAACGTCGTTGCTTATAACTACTACATGCGCAAATGAGAAAAGTCGTAGTTATACTATCCCTCATCTTTTGTACGGCGAGTTCATATGCGCAAGAGGGTAGGCTCCATCATGTGCGGCTTATTCTCGGAGGCGGATATGGCTTTCGGCTCGGTGCTGCGGCTGAGTCGACAAATGAAGTCGATATATCGACGACAAGTCCGGCTGCAATGCTTCGGGTTATGTGGAAACCTGAACACTTGGTCTCGGTCGGAATAGAAACCGGATATATACCTGTCTCACAAGCAAACTCAAAAGGGCAGATAAAGCCCGGTGAGGTTGACGGCAACGCTCAGCTCACGGCTATCCCCGCTATGGTAGTGTTCTCGATGGAGAAATACAACGTAGAGTTAGCAGCAGGTATCGGAATGTACTCGCTTCAGCTTTATGGTAAGTCAAGCAAGAATATTGTTGTCGAGAATTCTGCACTTGAGATGGGGTATATGTTCAGCGGAGCGTATTCCATACCGATGGGTGATTTTTCACTCGGATTAGAAATAAAATACTACGGCTTCACTGACCGTGACATAGCCATGCTCATCCCGAATCTCCGTCTGCGTTGGAATATGTTTACCTACTAACGAACAACCGACAGCTTTTGGGTGCTTAGCTGCTTGCTTCC
This sequence comes from Kapaibacterium sp. (SeqCode), assembly GCA_036522935.1. Lineage (GTDB taxonomy): Bacteria > Bacteroidota > Ignavibacteria > Palsa-1295 > Palsa-1295 > DATDEW01. Next base: position 3,850 of record DATDEW010000071.1, on the reverse strand, counting down.
GTCATAAATGACCAGTTGATACGTGCCGCTTGGGATGTCTTGAAGATCGATCGTTTCACTGGGCGAAACGTCTAATTGTTTTACAAGCTCTCCACCGGCCGAATATATTTCTAATCGTAGGGTAGTGCTTAATGGTAGCTTCATATCTTCCCATGAAAGATTCATAATGCCGCTTGATGGGTTAGGGAAGACCTTCACTTCATTGCTTATCGTCTCGGTGGAAGGTACAGATACGATCGCGGCATGACGGCCGAAATAGATGTCGCCGTTATCGCGGCTGTTATCCTGCCATGCAAAAATTGTTCCTCCGCTTGGTGCGATCTTTACCCTACCGAACTCCTGTGTTTTTCCGGTAGGATAAATTTCCCATCCTCCGATCGGAGAAACTGGTTCTTGGATCTGGAAAACAAACTGAATAGGTTTCAACTGTACCTGATAGGTTGCTTGAACGCGCGAACCGTCAGGTGTTGTCGCAACATCCGGCCACTTTGGTGACTCATTCGCTCGGTTGAGTTTTTGATTGGGTGTTGCTTGGCGCGAGTCTTTGGGCAAGCGGGAATAGTATGCGTTCGACTTTGCAGAGTCATCGCGCGAATCGCACCAAACGATATGAAGATCTTCCTTGCCATCGAGCGTTACGTTCGGTCCGGATACAGGACATGCTTGGATAGTCCAGACGCCACTTTGGATCTGTATCGCTTCTTCAAATGTATCGCCCTTATCCATCGACCGTGCAACCCAGATGTCACGTTTGTTATTTATGTTCGAGCGAAACCCAATGTAGACGTGGCCTTCAGGGCTTACGGCAATATCTTGCTTGCAGCACTCGCATGTACCACCGATACCGTTCGGTATTACATTTACTTTTGTATTTGCCGACCATGTTTTACCGCCATCGTTTGAACGTGTTAAGCGCAGTTCGCCATACATCGTTGTCTTGCGCTGCTCTTCGCGAAAGTCAAGGAAAGATACATACAGGTTGTCGCTTGAGTCAACTGCGATAGAACAAAAGTCCTGCATGTACTTCGAAGAATCATCGGCGTCAACAACGCACATCGGCATCGACCATGTCATTCCTTTATTTGTCGAGTGTGAATACCAAATATCGGGCTGGTCATTAACGCGGTCCTCCATCCATACCATGTGGATGTTATCTTTTGTATCAAGCACGAACTGCGCTGTGCGCTGGAAGTTCGCATTGACACCTCCCGTCATCGTTACGCGAGTCGGTGTCATGAAGTTGGCTCCGTTATCCGACGAATGTGTGAAGTAGATATCGCCGTTAGAATTGCCTTTGATATACGCAATATAGATTCCACTGTCTCTGCCAAGTTGTAGGATTGGCGAACGCTCGCTCGTGCCCGCCGCATCAGGGTTGACACGTGTAATGCCATAAAAAGCTTGTGCAACAACGAGCGCTGGCGCGATACAGATAAGTGCAGCAATAAGCAGAGAAGATAATATTCTGTTCATAATGAGTATATGATTGTCTCGTTTATAAACACAGTTAGAAATCCTTAGTTACAATATTCATAGTGACGAAACGTACACTTAGCTCCATAGGAACGAACGCTTCATAGCCCCAAGTGATAGCTTGGGGTGTTATAAATAGAGCTCTCACAGGGGAATTCTCAAAAGGTTTACTCTCCCTGATATAGGGACAGTATCATACTACTCATGGATCAGGAATACAAGCGATTCACTTCTACAAGCAAATCTTGATGAGGTTGTATTTGCACTTGACTTCTATGATACGACAGGTGCATTCGTAACCAGATTGGATTCTATTGTTATTGATGATTCAACTACAAACGTAGAAGGTACGGTCCGTACTGTGAACATAGATAGAGCAAATCCTGAAACGGGATATGTAGTCTTCCACCGTATCTCCGCACCGACGTATCTTAATAATATATATGGCAGGTGGAGTAATACGATCACTAATAAACGCTTCTCTACCCCGAACGCGAATAAACGTGCAGGGCGGAGCTACATGCAGTACAATGATGAAGATGTGATGCTCAATGCCGTACCGAACCCATTTAGGGGTTCTACACAGATACAGTTCGGAATACCGGATAACGGACCGGTTGTTATCGAAGTTATTAACTCATTAGGGCAGGTAATGGCTGTTCTAAGGGATGGTAAAGAATATAGAGCGGGAGTGCATACATTTGACTGGAAAACGGATAACGTTGTCTCAGGGGTATATGTCGTACGGCTTCGCTTCGGGAATGTAGTCAAGTCTATGAAGGTTATATCAGTTAAGTAATATGAGATATATCCCTTTTATAGTAGGATTATTCTTGCTTTACGGGTCTCTGAATTCTTGTTCAGAAGACCCTGTAAAGCCATGTGACACATGTAAAACACCGTGTGATACTTGTGCTCCGTGTGACACTTGCGATACAACAAAACCGACACCTTCTGATACCACGTCTCATGACTTTATTTGGACAGAGTATACAATTCCTACCGAAGTTAATTTGACGGGAGTCTATGTCCATAGTGATACGGAGATTTTTGTAATAGGCAGCTACATGCACAGATTTGATGGAAAAGTATGGAGCAGAATTGATGTTAGGCAAGAAGGGACAGGAAGACAATTAGCGTTTCCTGATTGGACAATGTTCGGGTTAGGATCATCAGATATGTGGATTGTTCATGGTGGTATAGTCGATCATTATATAGGCAATAGTAAAGCGGTAGAATATAGAGAGTTTGGCTATACTACTGCTTGTTGGGGTACATCAAGTAGTGATATGTTCTTTGTTGGTTTGAACGGTATGATTGTGCATTTCGACGGTACGAAATTTACAAAAATGACAAGTCCGACAACAAAGAATCTGCGTTCTGTTTGGGGGATAAGTCATAATGATGTTTGGGCATCGGATGCTAACCTATCAACAGGAGAAACAACTATCCTGCATTATGATGGTATGTCTTGGAAGGAAGATGAACTCGCTCTTACGGGTTCAGCACGAACATCCGGGTTATCTGCAACATGGAGCTGTGATAGTGCAGGTAGTAAATTTGTAACCACATCAGGAGCACATGTTTATCGAAAAACAGATAATGGTCTATGGCGTAACGATTCAACGCTCGTACCTAATGATTTAGGGGGAGGAACATTCGTCGGTATATATCTTCTTTCAGGAAATAATGCTAATGATTTTGTTGGTTCAGGCAGTTGGGGATGGGTAGGTCACTGGAATGGTAAGTCATGGAAACGTTATGATGAACTCTATAACTATTCTATTCTAAACTATACAAGTGGTGGTTTGTCAATGAAGGGCAATACAATCTGCGTTGTTGGTCTTAAAAGCGGTAAGAGTTGGATTGCTATTGGTAGAAGGAAGTAAGAACCAGCAGGTTGCGGTTTGGAAATATAGTGAAATCGCTTAAAGTCGTATCGGTTAAATGATAGGCAAGATCATACCTTTGATACTTGGCATTTATTTGGTTATAGGGTCTCTGAACTCTTGTTCAGATGACCCTATAAAGCCATGTGATACATGTAAAACGCCATGCGATACATGTTCTCCATGTGACACTTGTGATACTACTAAACCTACCCCCACCGACACAACCTCACATAGCTTTATTTGGACAGCGTATTCAATCCCCGGAGAAAGTAATTTAACGGGGGCGTATGTGGTAAATGATACAGAAATATTTGTAATTGGAAGTTACTTGCATCGTTTCGATGGTATTTTGTGGAATAAGATAGAAGTGAAAGAAGAAGGGACAGGGAGACAGTTTTTGTTTCCGGACTATACAATGTTTGGTTTGAGCCCTTCTGACTTATGGATGGTACGAGGGGGTATCGTTAAACATTACATTGGTGATG
>DATDEW010000070.1:0-2860 GCA_036522935.1 Kapaibacterium sp. (SeqCode) | reverse complement strand
GTACCGAGGGATTATTATGAAGTAGCGGATTTGGAGGGCACATCGTCGTGGAAGAAATTTACGAACATCACACTTCCTCTGATCAAACCTACACTCCTCTTTGCTGTTGTCCTCAATACGATAAAGAGCTTTCAGGTCTTTACAGAAGTGTATGTTATGACAAAAGGCGGACCACTCGGAAGAACGAGCACACTCGTTTATTCAGTCTATGAGAATGCCTTCGAAAAAGCTGACGGAATGGGCTATGCAAGCGCAATAGCATATGTGCTATTCTTTATCATCGCGATATTCTCTTTGTTGGAGTTTAAGTTTCTGCGGGCGAAAGGTGCGTGAGGAGTTAGTGTCCCCCTAAATAAGCCTTCTTGACCTCTTCGTTCTCGGCAAGATCTTTAGCAAGTCCTTCTAAAACGATCTTCCCATTCTCAAGCACATATCCTTTATGAGCAACAGCAAGAGCCATGTTCGCATTTTGCTCAACAAGCAAAATCGTTACCCCAAGATTTGCATTTATCTCAAGTATCTTATCAAAAATAGTACGGACTAGTATCGGAGCAATACCGAGAGAGGGTTCGTCAAGGAGTAATATCTTCGGCTGTGACATGAGTGCCCTGCCAATAGCAAGCATCTGCTGCTCACCACCGGAGAGTGTACCGCCTGCTTGAGCAATACGCTCACGCAATCTCGGGAAGATGGCAAAAACATACTCAAGGTCTTTTGCTATTCCATCAGAATCCTTGCGAAGATATGCACCCATCTTCAAGTTCTCATCTACCGTTAGGTTCGAGAATATCATTCTGCCTTCTGGTGACTGTGCAACTCCGAGTTTGACCACCTCGTGAGGAGGAAGCGCACAAAGCTCTTTACCTGCAAATGTCATTGAACCGGACTTTGCTTTGATAAGACCTGATATAGTGCGAAGAAGTGTTGTCTTACCAGCACCGTTGGCACCGATGAGCGTAACAATTGCTTTATCGGGTACTTCAATAGAAATACCTTTAATAGCTTTGATAGGTCCGTAGGAAACGTGAAGGTCTTTAATAGAAAGCATACTATTTTTTTTCCTCCACGCCTAAATATGCTTCGATGACACGAGGATTGTGGCGAATCTCTTCCGGTGTGCCTTCTGCTATCTTTATACCGTAATCAAGCACCATAATACGTTCACATACTCCCATCACAAGTGACATATCATGCTCGATAAGAAGTATCGCAATATTAAACTGGTCGCGTAAGGTACGGATAAGACGCATCAGGTCTTGCTTCTCTGTCGGATTCATCCCCGCTGCGGGTTCATCGAGTAAGAGAAGTTTCGGGTCAGTTGCAAGAGCGCGGATTATCTCTAAGCGACGTTGATCACCGTATGGTAAACTTGTCGCCTGCTCATCACGCAAATGTGAGAGACGGAAGAACTCAAGCAATGACATTATCTTGTGCTCTATGTCTTTCTCTGCAGCATAGAAACTTCCAGCACGCAAGAATGAACCAAATGCTTTATGCGAAGCTTTGGGAGCGAACGATACGCGGATATTATCAAAGACCGAAAGACCTCTGAATAATCGTATGTTCTGGAATGTACGGGAGATGCCGTGTGCTGTGATGTCACAGGATTTTAGTCCTTTAATGCTCTTTCCTTGAAAAACGACATCACCTTCTGTTGGTGAATACACGCCTGTTATCACGTTAAAGACCGTTGTCTTGCCTGCGCCATTCGGACCGATAAGTCCGACAAGGTCACGCGGACCGATCAAGCATGCAAGGTCGCCGACGGCGGTCAAGCCGCCGAAGCGCATAGAAACATTCTTTAACTCTAAACTCACTTTACCTGTGGCGTGACGAATGGTAATTTCTTTATTGTCCCGATAGCTCGCTTACCTGGGCGAACTTCTATAGTAATATTTGTACCTTCTTTTGAAAGTGCAAGCGGCACGTAGCCAAGCGCAATCGCTTTTCCGGTTGTAGGCGAAATATTCCCGCTTGTAACAACACCAATTTGCTCACCTAATTCATTAACAATTGGATGCCCGTGACGAGCGATAGCACCCCGCTCCTCTATAACAAAGCCAACAAGCTTACGAGTAAGTCCGGCTTCTTTTTGTGCCTTAAGTGCTTCGGTCGCAATACAAGGAGTCGCTTTGCCCAACTTCGTTACCCAACCAAGACCTGCTTCGAGCGGTGTCGTAGTCTCGTCAATATCATTACCGTAGAGACAATATCCCATTTCAAGACGAAGTGTATCACGTGCACCAAGACCTATCGGCTCAATGCCAAATTCCTTTCCTGCTTCAAAGACTGCATCCCAAACCTTGTATGCTGTCTCTTTATCTGACGGGAAGTATATTTCAATACCTGTCTCGCCAGTATACCCTGTGCGGGAGATTATCATATCTACTCCGGCAAGTTTGCCTTTGACAAAATTGTAATATGGTATTGATGAAAGATCTACGTCGGTTAACTTTTGTAAAGTCGGGATAGACTTCTCGCCCTGAACTGCAAGAAGAGCTGTAGCATCAGAGTTATTCGCGATTGTTACGTTGAAGTTCTTTGCATGTTCGGCAAAATGTGCCCAATCCTTCTCGCATGTAGCTCCGTTGACGACGATCATATAGTCATTCTCACCGAGCATATAGACAAGCAAGTCGTCTATAATAGTACCGTCAGGTTTTGGAAGTGCACTATACTGTGCTTTACCGGGTGTAAGAGCTGAGACATCATTGACCGTCAGGAATTGTAAGTAAGCAACTGCGTCCTGCCCCTTTACCGAGAACTCGCCCATATGGGAGACATCGAATACACCAACACCGCCATCGCGGACAACCTTATGCTCGGCTATGATACCCTTTGGATACTGGACAGGCATTTC
>DATDEW010000069.1:0-3735 GCA_036522935.1 Kapaibacterium sp. (SeqCode) | reverse complement strand
AAGCGAAAGGAAGATAATAAGCACCGCTTGTATCACATCATTGAGCGCGGCAGCAAAGAGTCCGCCTGCTATGACATAAAACGCCGTGATGAGGCCATAAAAGATAAAGAAGAGCGTGAGATTTATATACGAGATTGTGCTTGAGATGTCTCCTTTCTTTTCAAGTTCGCGAAGGTATGAGAGCCGCGAGTTATCGTTTACAGAGAATTCAGTCGATCCCTTCTTCGCATCAAGCGCTTTCATCTCCTCAAACAATTCTACCTTCCCTTTTTCTTCGAGCGAATATTCACTCGCCGGCTTTACCATTATCGCCTGAATGGTCTTGCCCGTGATAAGATACCCGAGCGATGAACCATAAATTGCAGCAAGCAAAAGATAGACTGCGAAGAGACCGGAAAGAAATTTCGATTCGAAGCGGTGTTCATAAAGATCGCCCGGACCGACGTAGCGGGCACGACGTTGCAAGACAGAGCTAAACCAAAAGAACGGAGTGAGAAAGAGCACAAGATTCTGAAACCACACACCGGGAAGACCTTGCCGATATATTTCGCGTGTCACGCCTGCGGCTTGGTCGGCACTTGTCATGTTGCCGAAGTTGATAACAGCCGTCATGACCTTCCCAAAGCTTCGGTCTGCCTGAAAGAAACTGCCTGAGTTGCGAATCTTCCTCTTCGTCCAGATAGCAATAGCGATAAGCGACGCAAAGTACAGCGCAATAACTACCCAATCGAGTATGTGGAGTCCGTAAATTGTCAAGATTATAGATTATCTTCAAACGAAAAGTTTTTGCGGCAATTAAGTTTCCTTTAACTAAGATTGTATTATTTTTGCTTCTGAGTTAAGTAACTCCAAGGATGTCAGTTCGTTTTATTAATAGTGAATAGACTCGTCACACAGAAAGCTTTACTTCACACCAGACACATCGCCTTACTCTTAGGATTATTGTGCCCAATGGATCTCTTTGCTCAGTGGCAAAAAGTAGCTGATATTGGCTCAATGGTAAAGAGTATTTATTTCCTTGATGAAGTTGGCCGCCCTCATATTGGATTTGCTGCCTCGCAGAGAGGAGTAGTTATTCGAACTTCAGACCGAGGGAAGACATGGAATTCATGCGTGTTTAACGGTAATCCTGGTGGTGAAGCCATTTATGATTTCACCTTCAAGGACTCACTACGCGGGTGGTGCGCAGGAAGTGGACTCTTTACGACAACAGATGGGGGCATGACATGGGAAACGGTAGGAAATCATCCATCAATTTCCGGATGCTACTATAATAGATATTCCAAACTGCTGTTTATCAGTCATGCGTTGGCAAATGGGAAAATGTCTCCCGATGATGGGACTACGTGGGCGAACATACTGCCTCCTTTAATGCTTGGCTTTGCATTTGTCGATAGTTTACATGGGATATCAACCACGTATTTGGGATTGCACTACTATACTTCAGACGGTGGTTACACATGGAATCGATCTGAATTCGGAAGTGAGAGCTATCAACCCGTTGCAGTGAAAGGTACTAGTTCATTTCTATCAGTTTCTGAAGGTTTTATCGGAACAAATTCGATCTATCAAACAAATAATTATGGTGCAACATGGGCACCTATCTATCAAACAGGAAGCCAGTCACTATTAACGGGGACAATACATGGCTCGAGAGACACATTCTATGTACAATCTAACAATGGAATGCAATTTACAATTGATAGAGGAAGGTCATGGCACTTCATATGTGGTCCTGATAATTATTTTGATAATAGGTTTTGGTCATCAGGGGACACGGTATTTGCAGGCGACAGAACCGGCGGGGTTTGGATCACCAACCATGCTACCAGCCGTCCGGAGAACGCTTTACTTGCTATTGACCCTCCCCCGCCTTATTCGTTAGGTGTTTCCGAATGTACTGAACTCATCCATTCGTTCAAAGTTACTATTGCCGATAACTGTGAACCATCACAGGTTCAAATTCAAAATATCGAGATCAACGGGACAAACAACTTTGTGCTCCTCTCGCCGGCCACCTTACCAAAACTAGTAGCAACAGATGAATCAATTAAGATCGCTTATCGTCCATCTACATTGCTCTTCGACACTGCTTCTGTGACCATTACATATTCTCAGTTAGGGACATCACGTGAGACTACCTTCAATATTTATGGCAGTAGAATACCCGGAGGAAAGAAAGTATCTATACTACCTCAGGAAATCCAAAAAAACGTAAATAATCCGTGCCAAAATCTTGATACAACAATTCAAATTAAGGCAAATCGCTGTGATACACTCGAGATATCATCTTTTTTCTTGCCAAGCGGAATGGTGTTTATATCTACACCTCCTCAGCTGCCATATTACTTGCCACCTGATAGCATACTAACAATTCCCATTCAAGCCTCTGTATTGGCGTCAGGGTTGTTTACAGATACTTTGCACCTGAACCTCAAGAATAAAGATACTTCATTTGCAGAGCAAATACCTCTGCAATTCTCTGTAAAGAATAACATCCCGATCTCAGCAATGTATACTCCACCAAGAATGAGTTTTGGCAGAGTGAGCATTTGTACGACTTCAACGAAACAGTTGAAGATCACGAACAACACCTGTGCCAATTTCACTATCACCGCCCTAAGTTGGGCTACTCCCAGTGGTGATGTTTCGCTATCATCCGTCTTCCCCTTACCAAGAACTCTTATTCCCGGCGAGTCAGATTCGCTACTCATCCTGTTTGCTCCTCAAACGATTGGCACAAAGCAGGTCACACTTAGAGTAACACTTGAGCGTGACTCGGTAAAACGAGATACTATTATCTCGATACATGCGATCGGAACCACTGCTGTTGAAGCATTCTTCTCTGATTCTGCTGCAGTGCTCGAACCGATATTGACTTGCCAAAGTGCTTTAGACACGGTCTATATATCCAATGCATCATGCGAACAGGTCACAATAAATGAAATAAACTATGACCTGACGAAGGGCTTTACAGTCCTCTCTCCGTTACTGACTACGACCATACCTCCAACCGACAGTATACCGGTCGTTATTCATTATTCATCAACTGTGGGGAGTAATGTTTCTATACCAATTGAATTCCGTTTACGTTCTTCAACTAGCGGAATTGAAACGGCAGCCACAATTCAAGCTCAAGCCACAACTATCGAGAGAGGAGACTCCGTATCCGTACTGCCTAAAGTAATTGTCTTTGACAGCACATCCGTATGCTCTGATGCATCTGACTTCTTCTCTGCGAAGAACCTTTCATCATGTGACAGTCTGCTTATCACGAGTGTTACGCTCGATGGTGGTGATCCATCGTTCATGATAAACCCGTCTACTTCAGTTCTCTTAACTCCGGGAGACTCTATCCGCTTCCCAATTAGTTTTTCTCCTGCCGAGGATGGATGGCACTCTACGAACATCACAATTCATTTCAAAACAAGAACGCGTGAGTGGGATACGGTTATCTCTGTCGGCGGATTTGGCTCGGGAAAGAAACGAATCGTTTCATGCGATGTGGTAAGCATTGATCTCGGCAAGCACAGCATATGCACTGAACTTGATACATCTATCACTCTTCGCAATGATGGATGTGAACCACTGACCATTAACTCTTCAATCTTGAATGGTACCGGTTTTACTATTGCAGATATAACGACCCCGATAATAATACCCGCAAAGACTTCCTATACGTTTCCACTTCATTCGTATATAGATACCGCCGGAGGAGCTCTACTCTCATCAGCT
>DATDEW010000068.1:0-3522 GCA_036522935.1 Kapaibacterium sp. (SeqCode) | reverse complement strand
CATCCGTATGGTGTGCTTACTTTCCGTCAGGCATTAGAGAAATCAAGCAATGTATGCTTTGCAAAGATATCCGATAAGATAGAACGCAGGAAGTTCTATAAGTACATGCGTGATTTCGGATTTGGTGTGTATTCGGGTGTTGATCTTCCCGGTGAGATAAAAGGATATTTACGCAAACCCGATAAGTGGGATTACAACGGTAAGCGATACATCTCGTTTGGTTATGCTATGACAGCTACACCGATACAAATGGCGGCGGCATTTGCGGCTATTGCAAATGATGGGGTAATGATGAAGCCGTATCTTATCAGCAAACGAACCAATGCAAAAGGTGAAGTAACAGAGATACAACCACAGGAGATTCGCCGCATTGTCAGTCCCGAGACAGCGCGAGGAGTACGAAGTATCTTAAAAGGAGCAGTGGATTCCGGGACAGGTACTTCGACACGAATTAAAGGTGTATCGATCGGAGGTAAGACAGGTACAGCACAGCAGCTTGTAAATGGCAGATACTCAAAAGAACATTATACATCAAGTTTTATCGGATTCTTTCCGGCTGAAAAACCGGAGTATGAGATACTCGTGATGCTTCGCTCACCTCGCAACGGATATTATGGCGGCGCTGTCAGCGCGCCGATCTTCCGTGAGATAGCGATGTCCATCCTTGATATGGATGGAAACCTTCCGACAGAAGCACGCTCGAATGAGCCGCTCTTGGTTAATAACGTGCCTGTTGATGGTGGAGATATTGAAATTGAAGGTACGATCATGTATGACAGAGCCGAATCATCGGAACGAGAGATTCCTGATGTGCGTGGGCTTAATACAGATGCAGCGCGCTCCATCCTTGCAAGTCAGGGCTTTGCTGTTTCAGGCAAACCGCAGCAAGGTATCGTCGAGCGCATACAAAAGTTTAGTGGTGATTCTGTGGGGTTAGTAATTCGCGCACAATCCAAACGTGATGGCACAGGCGCTCTTGCATTGCAGGAGCTCGCGGCGCCGGATCTTGTCGGGATGCCGATGGCTCGTGCGATGAAGTACGCTACTTCACTTGGTATTCGGGTGACGTTCTCGGGTGACGGTTCGGCTGTGGTAACACAGTCCCCTGCAGCCGGTGTGCCGCTTGATATCAAGAATCCCATGATGACGCTCTCGGGCAAAGAATAAGACACTTCGGGTCTTTTCTTATTCGGATGAATGAGAAAAGACGGAAGCTGATGCTTGTGATCACGTCCGAGTTAGCCGAATACGTACGAATTATTTGAACGGATTCGGAGAAAAGCATCGTTCTTTGACAAATGAAATTCAGTAAGCTCACGCGGCAACGAGAGATCGGCATTCTCGCCTTCAATGGCTCGAAGGATGCCGATCTCTCTGACCCGCAATATGATTCTCGTAAAGTTACAGCAGGCTCGACGTTCGTCGCGATAAAAGGATTCGCACAGGATGGACATAGCTATATCAAACAAGCCATCGAGCGCGGCGCGACAACAATAGTCTTAGAAGATGCACAAGCACTTACAGAGCAAGATGCGGAAGCATCTGGCGTGTATAGAATGCTTGTCGAAGATTCGCGCAAAGCACTTGCACATATATCAGAAGAAGCGTTTGGCCATCCATCGAAAAAGCTACGGCTTATCGGAGTAACAGGGACGAACGGCAAGACAACGACAACAAATCTTATAAAGCAGCTTCTTGAGCATAAAGGTGTACGAACAGGACTTATCGGCACACTTGGCGTATGGATAGACAATGAGTTTATACCAACAGAACATACAACACCTGAATCACGCGACCTATCAGCACTGCTTGCAAAGATGGTTGCAGAAGGCGTCTTGGTATGTGTGATGGAAGTCAGTTCGCATTCGGTAATACTAGAGCGTGTATCAGCCCTTGATTTTGATATTGGTATCTTTACCAACTTAACGCAAGACCATCTTGATTTTCATAAGACGATGGATGCGTATGCGCGGGCGAAGCAACAGTTTTTTACATGTTTAAAAGAAACAGCGATAGCAGTTACGAATTCTGATGATCCGCACGGTGCGTTCATGACGGAGTTCTCGCATGCAAATGTTCATTCGTATGGACATGATGACGGCACGGTTTTTGGCAGTGCCGATATCGTAGCATCACGTATCGCCCCGAATATTCGAGGTACATCATTTACCATACGCAAGAGATATTCGGATGAAGAAGCAAATTTCTTAAGCCCGCTTGTCGGTTCATTCAATGTATATAATCTTTTAGCAGCTACTTCAGCATTGTACTTTGGTGTGGAAGGATATTCGCTACATGAGTTATCAAGAGCATCAGGCTCCATCAAGCCCGTACGCGGCAGATTCGAGCAGATACAGCTTGTGGGTGGGGCGACAGCGATCATTGATTATGCGCACACTCCCGATGCACTTGAGAATGTGCTTCAAACGATTCATGAACTTCGTACAGACGGTAAAGTAATAACGGTCTTCGGCTGTGGCGGCGACAGAGATAAAAGCAAACGTCCCCTTATGGGCGCAGCGGCAAAAAAATTATCAGATACGGTTATCATTACAAGCGATAACCCTCGCACCGAAGAACCGATGGCGATCATTAACGAGATACTTGTTGGCATTCAGGATGTGACAGGTGTAAAAGTAATAGCAGACAGAAAAGAAGCAATACATTATGCGCTTTCGCTTTGCACAGCAGGTGATATTGTGCTCATCGCTGGCAAGGGACATGAGGACTATCAGATAATCGGAAAAGAAAAGATCCATTTCGATGACAGAGAAGTCGTCGAAGAGTGGAATAAGAAGTTTTAACCACCAAGTCTCAAAGGCACAAAGATCTCTTTGTGATCTTTGTGCCTTGGTGTCTTCGTGGTAAAAATAATGAATATCACAACTAAAGACCTTTTACAGGTAAAGCACTTATCTTCCGAGCTTACCTCAAAGATAAAATTTTCCAATGTCTCAACAGATTCACGAACCGTAAAGAAAGGCGATCTTTTTATCGCGCTTCGCGGTGAGAAGTTTGACGGACATGAATTCATAGCACAAGTTGCAAAGCAAGGCGCGAAGGCAGCGATCGTTGATGCGAAGTGGTTTCGCAAGACAACCAAACGACCAAAGCTGAACTACCTCGTCGTAAAAGATACGACGCAGGCAATGGGAGAACTTGCACGATTGTATCGTTTGAAGTTTGAGATACCGATACTTGCTATCGGCGGCTCGAACGGAAAGACGACCACCAAAGAGCTTGTGGCACACGTATTAGGGACGTCGTTCAACGTACTAAAGACGGAAGCCAACTTTAATAATCAAGTTGGCGTGCCACAAATGCTCTTCCGGATTACCAGTAAGCACGAGATAGCAGTTCTTGAAATAGGGACAAATCATCCGGGCGAAATTGCCTGGCTTACGAACGTCATCGAGCCGACGCATACACTCATTACGAATATCGGCAGAGAGCATCTTGAGTTCTTCAAGAACTTGGATGGCGTAGCGAAAGAAGAGACAAGTGCATTCTTCATCAGTGAGG
>DATDEW010000067.1:0-9558 GCA_036522935.1 Kapaibacterium sp. (SeqCode) | reverse complement strand
AATCCGGGAATAGCAACGAGACCTTTACAATCGACATACTCGATGTCGCACGGGAAACTTTGCCAAATATCGGCATCATTGGCTACCATGACGAATTGACCGTCATGTACGACGATACCCTGATCGGCTTTATCAAAGATCTCCGACATCGCTCCGCCGTTTTTTGCAGATGTACCCCGCGCAGTTATAACTCGTCCTATATTATGGTAGAAGGTCATGCTACAAAAATACCTATATCTACACGTCAAAACGACTAAACCCCTAAACGTCTGCTTTCTTGGAATGACACCGCCTCCTCTTGCGTTGCTTTCGTACTTTTTATACCTATGGCACGACCACCGAAAGATCCATCAAACCAGACGATACCATCTGATAAGGTAACACCTTTAATGAAGCAATACGGCTCCATTAAGGCACGCTACCCTGATACGATACTTTTCTTTCGGATGGGTGACTTCTTCGAGACGTTCGGCGAAGATGCCGTCATAACGGCGAAGGTCACAGGTATCACGCTCACAAAACGCAATAACGGCGGAGCGGGTGATATAGAACTTGCCGGCTTCCCGCATCATCAACTTGATAACTATCTGCCGAAGATGATCCGCGGCGGATACCGCGTCGCAGTCTGCGAACAGCTCGAAGACCCGAAGCTCGCCAAAGGAATTGTCAAGCGAGATGTCGTCGAGGTCGTCACTCCCGGTGTCCAACTCAATGAGAAGATACTTGATGCGGCGCGAAATACTTACGTCGGTTCGATAGTCATAGTAGGAGGCATAGCAGGTTTTGCTTACGCTGATATTTCGACCGGTGAATTTGTTGCAGGTGAAGTTGGCGAGAAAGAGATCGGCGAGGTTATCGGTTCAATTGGCATCAGAGAGCTTATCATTGCACGAAAAGATACTGCGAAGATAGAACTTGCTCCGTTCTATTTATCGCTTGAACAGAAACCAACACTTACTAAGCGTGACGAGTGGGTTTTTCACCCTGACACTGCTAAGAATCTCCTGCTCGAACATTTCAAGACAACATCGCTCAAAGGATTTGGCATTGACGACCTCTCGGCAGGCATCATCGCAGCGGGAGCAGTGCTTGATTATCTTCGCGAGACTCGCGCGGCGACATCACTCGACCATGTGACGCGTATCACATGCTACGATAGGAAAGAGACGCTTATCCTTGACCAGTCCACACGCCGCAATCTCGAAGTCTTCTTCGCGATGAATGACGATGGACGGAATGCGTCGCTTGTCTCTGTTCTTGACGAAACGCAAACACCGATGGGAGCAAGGCTGCTTCGCAAGTGGCTTGCACAACCGCTTCGCAGTGAGCCTGAGATAGAGAAACGCCTTGACGCGGTTACCCTCCTTGTCGGAGCACGAGAACTTCGCGAGAAACTTCGTTTACAACTACGAGAACTTGGCGACATCGAACGACTCTGCGGACGATTTGCAAGTGCAAGAATTTTATCACCTCGTGATTTTCTATCGCTGAAGTTCACCCTCTGGCGAATCCCTGAAATAAAAGAGATACTCACGGAGGTAACGCTGTTCGCCCCGGAATCTTCTGACGGAGCAAATGCTAGCACATTACTTGAACGGATAACATCAGAGCTTTTACCGCTGAATGAACTTGCTGAAGAGATAGACAGGACGATCAACCCTGAAGCATCCTCGAATCCTTCGCAGTTAGGTATCATCAGAGACGGCGCACATCCTGAGCTGGATGAACTTCGCTCCTTGACTTCATCAAGTAAGCAACGTCTTATCGAAGTACAGAACCGCGAACGCGAACGAACCGGCATCAGCTCGCTGAAAGTTGATTTTAATAATGTCTTCGGATATTACATCGAGGTCAGCAAAGCAAATAAGCATCTAGTCCCAAGTGACTATGACCGCAAGCAAACGCTGACAAATGCAGAGCGATATATCACTCCCGAACTCAAAGAGTATGAAGAGAAGATACTCGGCGCAGAAGAACGCATCGGTTCAATAGAAGCAGAGATATTCGCAAAGATACGTGTCAGAGTTATCAAAGATATTGAGTCGTTGCAACGCAATGCATGGTTCTTATCTCTTGCCGATGCGCTTCTCTCTCTTTCGCTCTCTGCGTCACGCAACAACTGGGTTCGTCCGTCATTCACAAGTGATAAGAATATTATTATCGAGAATGGCAGACATCCTGTCGTCGAGAAGAATTTACCTCTTGGTGAACGCTTTACCCCGAACTCTGTACGGTTCACGAACGGTGACTCGGAATTCTTTGTCATCACCGGACCGAACATGTCCGGTAAGTCGGTCTTCCTTCGCCAGACAGGCATCATAGCGCTTCTAGCACACATCGGCTCTTTCGTCCCTGCCTCGAAGTGTTCTTTGTATGTACTCGATAGGATCTTTACCCGCGTCGGAGCAAGTGATAACCTGGCAAGCGGCGAATCCACATTTCTTGTCGAGATGAATGAAGCAGCGAACATTCTGAATAATGCAACAGCGAACTCACTGCTGCTTTTTGATGAACTTGGAAGGGGTACTTCGACATTCGATGGACTTTCAATTGCATGGGCAATATCAGAGCACATTCACGATACGATTCGCGGAGCAAAAACACTTTTTGCAACGCACTATCATGAACTCAATGCACTTGCCGACCGTCTACCGCGAGTAAAGAATCTGAAAGTTGAAGTCCGTGAAGCCGACGGCAAGGTACATTTCCTCCATAAGATCGTCCCCGGCTATGCCGATCACTCCTATGGAATCGAAGTAGCAGCGATGGCAGGCATCTCACAGGATATCATCACACGAGCAAGAGAGATACTCCATGAACTTGAAGAGACAGAGCTAAAGATCGTCGAAGCTGACATTCAACGTTCGATACCTTTTCCGGAAGTGAAGAAGAGAGAAGCGGTTGAAGAATTACCTACGAATGAGAAAGAAGTCGTTGATGAGTTGATGCAAATGAATACAAATGCAATGACTCCGATGGAGGCGCTATCAAGACTTGCAGAACTTCAACGTAAACTTCAGAACTGACCTGCAAATTTCGGGTCGCTGATAAGCGTCTTTACTTTTTCAATATCGATTGAAGTGTTTCTGTCATCTTCAAGATGAGGGACGACACTTCTGACTTGAGCATGAGCCAGCCCGCTTCCCTTGCCGGGTCGTAATGGAGCGAGGAAATCAATACCTTGTGCCGCGGCAAGCATCTCGATAGCTATTACATGCTCAACATTCTCGACGACCTGACGAAGCTTTAAAGCGGCGACAGAACCCATTGAGTTATGATCTTCCTGATTCGCACTGGTCGGGATGGAATCAACACTTGCAGGATGTGATAATACCTTGTTCTCACTGACAAGCGATGCCGCAGTGTATTGAGCTATCATGAGTCCTGAATGTAATCCCCCTTTACTCGTGAGAAATCTTGGAAGACCAAATGAGAGTGCTCCATTGACAAGACGCTCTGTACGTCTTTCACTTATGTTGGCAAGTTCACTTAATGCGATAGCAAGAACATCGAGCGGGATAGCAACCGGCTCGCCATGGAAGTTACCGCCTTCGAGATGCGCTCCGCTTCCATCGGCATTCGGAATAATGAGCGGATTATCTGTCGCCGAGTTTATCTCAATAGTAAATATATCTTCGGCATACCGAATCGCATCACGGACAGCGCCATGCACCTGCGGAATGCAGCGAAGCGAATATGCATCCTGCACACGCGTATCATCTTCAAGATGTGAATCACGTATCTGGCTGCCGGCAGTAAGCTCGAGCATATGTTTTGCGACTTCACGTTGACCGATATGCGGACGAGCATCGGAGAAACGCGAATCGAATGCAACATCCGTCGCACGCAATGCCTCGAATGACATTGAAGCGGATACATCTGCAAGCACTGTAAGTCGTTTTGCTTTCTCGACTGCAAGCGCACCGATAGCTGACATCATCTGCGTGCCGTTGATAAGCGCTAGACCTTCTTTCGCTTCAAGCTGGAGCGGAGTTATGTTACACTTGGCTAACGCTTCGGCAGATGGCAATATGACACGGACTAATTGTTCGTCAGGTATCGACATCATCCCCTCACCCATGAGAGCAAGTGCAAGATGTGAGAGCGGGGCAAGATCACCCGATGAACCTACACTCCCACGTGATGGAATAATAGGCAAGGCATCAGCCGATAAACACTCAAGCAAATGTTCGATAACAATAGGACGAACTCCTGAATATCCTTTCGCAAGAGCATTCGCACGAAGCAAGATCATTGCTCTGACTACTTCGTATGCTAACGGAGTACCAACACCTGCGGCATGTGAGCGGATGAGATTGACCTGAAGTTCTTCTATCTGATGAAGCGGAATAGAAACGTTTGCAAACTCACCAAAGCCCGTTGTTACGCCATAGATAACTTCGCCGCTCTCAACCCAATCATCGACAAGTTTTCGTGAAGCGACAATACGTTTGAGGGCTGCATCCGAAATTGCGAACTCTGTTTCTTCGCGGCGAGCGACTTGTGCTACTTGTTCGATGGTAAGAGAATTTCCGTCAAGAGTTATCATTGTTTGTAGCGTTGGATTAATTGTTCGGTTCGTTCGGCACCAATTGCTCTCGATAGTGGTCCCCGAAGATATTCAAGAAGATTGCTGCGAGTTGCTTTGCCGTTCTTTCTTCCACCTTCACACTCTGATATTTCTTCATAGCAGATGAAGTAGGAGTCATCATCTGCTTCGGGATAGATACGGATCGGGAAAAGATGGCATGAGATGGGCTTTTCAAAACCTTCTATCTCGTTATTGCGATGTGCTGTCTGAATAGCGCACTTCGCGATATCCCCATCCCAATGAACAAAGATACATTCTCTTCCATGAACTGTCGGTATCGTGTATTCGCCGTCATCTTCTCTCTTCCAGATACCTACATCCGTTATCACCCCAAGAGCAGATTCGGGGAGATACTTTTCAACAATTGGATAGACACGTTCAAGTTCTGCTATCTCAGGAAAAAGTATCGGCGCGCCACGGTCGGCAGGCATTGTGCAGCAAGCACCTTTGCAGACAGTAAGGTCGCAAGCAAATTCCGCACTGCCTATCTCGCGTTCAATGCTGAACGATGTACTTATCGGATAGACAGGAAGCTGCATCATGAAAGAGTGGTAAGTCTCGGAGAAAGAAGTGTAATAAGCGTCCCTCTAACACGGAACGGCTCGATGCGATGAAGCTCGAAAAGAGCGACTGTACTCTTCTTCATTTCAATGGCAGGGTGTGATACACCAAGCAGAGCGGAGCCGAACATAGAAAGATGTGGCTCATGCCCGACGAGCATTGCAACGCCGTACTCTTCTTTCAAGCTTTCGATAAGTCCGACGGTGTTGAGCACATCACTCATTGGTATGAGTGCTTCACTGATCTTATACTCAGCATCGGTTGCAAAGTATTCGAGAGCCAGCTGAGCAGTCTGCTCGGCACGAACCAGAGGCGAAGAAACAACAATATCCGGCACGGGATACATCATCTTCGCAAGCGACTTCATCATTATTTTGGTTTTCTCCTTGCCTTCAGCTACGAGCTTACGCTCCCCGTCGCTACTCCTGGCGGCGTGGTCCTCGGCAATACCATGTCTGACTAAATATACAAGCATAAAAAAAGCGGCAGTTTTCTACTGCCGCTTTAACACAAAAACCTCTAAGAGAATTTACTGCACCTGCATCATGGTCGAAGGCGCATTTGGAAGCGGTTTTACCCCCGAACCACGAACGATCCAGTACGGAATATTTACACACGGACGTTGTGTATAAAAATCGACATTATCAAATCTATCAAGCATTGCCATACGTGCAGGTGATGACCATAAGAATGTTATTGGCATCTCGTCATAGACGATACGCTGGAAGCGTTTCATATACTGTTCACGCTTTGACTTATCGAACTCCGTGCGGTTCATCTCAAGGAGCCTATCCGCTTCTTCGTTCTTGAACGAATAGGTATTTGAGCCCTTGTTCTTCGCCTGTGAAGAATGGAATTGTTGATACGGGTCATCCTCTGTTGCATTACCGCCAACAGCAGAGAGAGCAGCATCAAACTTATGCGTTCTAGTATTCTCTACCCACAGTGACCATTCGACCGACGTCACTTGAGCATCAATACCCGCTTTTCTCATTGATTCGGAAATAACAAGTGATATCTGCTCTGTTACCTTATTACCCGATGGGTTCATAAAATAGAACGTGAATGGTGTCTTCTTACCGTTGATGACCTTATCAAGCACACCATCGCCGTCGCTATCAGTCCATCCTGCTTCTGCAAGCATCTGCTTCGCTTTTTCGATGTCATAGGCAATCGGAGGTAATGTCGAATCATAGAAGGGCTGCGTAAAGTTGATCGGACTATTGACGGGCTTCGCAAGACCTTTGAGAACTTCTTTGATTATCTGGTCACGGTTAACAAGATGGCTCAACGCCCTACGAACATTCTTATCACTAAAGAGCGGACGTTCGGCATTCCATTGAATGAACACTCTGCTGTTATAGAAAACCGATTGCTTACGAATGAAAGGACTTTTTTGTGTATCTAACTGCACAAAAAGCGGAGCCGGGACGAGATCGAGGAAGTCAACATCTTTTGCCTTGAGTGCAGTGATAGCTGCGTTCTGGTCAGTAATGGTCTTGAGGATGATCTCATTCGGATATGCTTCTGACCACGGAACATCTTTACCCCAATAATTCGGGTTTAGCTTTACTGTTATTCGATCGTTCGTTCTCCATTCGGAAAAAAGATACGCACCCGAACCGATTAGATATTTCGGGTCGCGGGCATGGTCAGGAGCAGCGAACACTTTTGCTTGTTCTTCAAAGAGAGCTTTATTTGATGGATTGCCTGACTTAATATCCTTCCAAGACATTTTATCTGTCAACCCTTGTGGGTCAAAAATATGCTTCGGCATGATCTTTACATATCCGCCGCCGAGAACTCTGTCATTTTGGAAGTACGGCTCCTTCATATGAAACACTATTTTCATCTTGTCACCACCGACAAAGCTCATACTATCTATCGGGTTCAAGTAGTTCTTGAGTGATGATGTCTCGACCTGCATTGGGTTCATCGTTGTCTTGAAACTGAAGACAACGTCATCGCCTGTAACGGGCTTACCATCGCTAAACTTAGCTTTCGGATTCATCGTATATGTGTAGGTAAGGTGATCTTCAGAGATTTCGGGAAGAGATGCAAGACCTGCTACGAGTTCATTGGTCTTCGGGTTGCTTCCGTTGAGTGGCTCCCAAATGAATGCGGCAACATATTGCGCCGTTACATCATGGTTAAGACCGGGAATGATGTTTGTTGCATCGGCTGATTGCCACCACACGACATTGTTCTTTGTCGAGAGTCCGTGGTTATTCGGTGAGCCGCCTTCTTTGCCTCCGCAGCCGATAAAGCCGAGAGCAAGAAGCGAGAGATAGATAAAGTGTTTCTTGAACATGATTCGTTGAAATAGTTTGTAAAAATCTGTACAAAAATACAAAGGTCAGCAGAAGCTGACCTTTGTAAATAGAAATGGCTTATATTCCGCCCATAGGTACTGCGTTCGGGGCTTTCTTGATATTAGCACCTTTGACCATCCAATAACGAACATCAAGGCATGGACGCTGACGGAAGAACTCAACGTTATCATAACGGTTCACCATTGCAAGATAAAGAGGACCAGCAAACATGAATGTACCCGGGCACTCCTCTGCGAAGATCTCCTGCATACGCTTTGACATTGCCATACGCTTTGATTTGTCGAACTCTGTACGGAAATCCTCAAGAATTTTATCTAACTCTGCATTCTTGAAAGAAATGTAATTAGAACCTTTGTTCTTTGATTGTGATGAATGCCAGAGCTGATATACATCATCTTCGGTAGCATTCCCCGTCCATGCGCCGTATGCTGCTTCAAAGTTATGCGACTTCGTATTTTCAAGATATACAGACCACTCAAGTGGTGTCACACCTGCTTCAATGCCCGCCTTGCGGAATTTCTCGGAGATAATAAGCAATATCTGCTTGCGAGTTTCATTGCCTGCATTGACCTGGAATGTGAACTTGAACGACGTCTTCTTCCCGTTTATTACTTTATCAAGAATACCGTCACCATCTGTATCAGTCCAGCCTGCGGCTGCAAGTGCTTTTTTACCTTCTTCAAAGTTATACGCAACTTGTTTGACCGTTGAATCATAATTCGGCTGTGTGAACATGATCGGGCCATCAATTGGGCGCGTCAAACTCTTAAGAACAGACTTTAATATCTCATCCTTATCTATAAGCATGGTAAGTGCTCTGCGAACTTGTTTATCTGCAAAAAGCGGATGAGCATTGTTCCATGCAATATAGGTATACGCATTGTAAAATACTTTTTCTTTCCGAAGATGGGGCTGTTTTTGAACATCGACCTGCGTTGCAAATTGATCGGGCTTTAGGTTATCAATAAGATCAACATCTGTTGCTTTGAGCGCTGTGAGCGCAGAATTCTGGTCATTAATGGTCTTGTAAATGATCTCATCAGGATATGCCTCTGACCATGCAAGATCTTTCGCCCAATAATTCGGATTGAGCTTGATCGTAATGTGGCTGAATGTTACCCACTCTTTGAAAACATACGGACCGGAACCGATCTGATACTTTGCATCGCGAGCGATCTCGGGTTTTTCGAACCAGACTGCAAATTCTTTTACTGAAGGATTCGTCGTTTCGATATTATGAAGGTCAGCCCATGAACATTTATCCGTCAAGTTACTCGGGTCCATAATATGTTTCGGCAGAATAAGCACATAGCCGCCGCCGAGCACACTCTTCGCATCGTAGTAAGGTTTTGAAAGTTTGAATGCAACTTTCGTAAGATCGCCGTCCGGATTATAGGCGCTATCGATCGTCGTCAAATAATTACGAAGTGCCTGCGAATTAACGACCTTCGGATTCAAAGCCGCTTTGAAGCTAAAAATGACATCGGCAGAGGTAAGTGGTTTCCCATCAGACCACATCGCCTTTGGACTCATTGTATAAGTATAGGTCAGATGATCTTCGCTCTCTTCTGGCAAGCTCGCTAAGCCCGGCATTAGCTCGAGAGTTTGTGGGTGCTGGAAGTTCAGTGGCTCCCATATTTTCTGATTGACATACGATGAATTCGCATCCGAAGACGTATATGGATTGAGTCGTTCTATATCGGAGAGCTGATGCCAAACAACATTATTCTTTGTTGAAAGACCTGATACGCCCTGGTTGCCGCTTCCGCCGCCGCAGCCTATGGCCGTGAAAATTGTAATTGTGAGTACTAAGGATAAGAGTGATTTCATTTCTTCTATAAAAAAGTAAGTTGGTTATTCAAAATCATGTTCAAAGTATGGGATGCCGCGCTCATTCGTGCCGGAATCTGCGCCTCGCATTGCTATCTTCTTTTCTATCTTTTTCGCAAGCTCTTGTGAGGCATCATACCCGTAATGCTTCAATAGATAGTTAAGTGCGATAACTTCAGAGATAACGGTGATGTTCTTTCCCGGAAGTATAGGCAGCTTCACATGAAGCACCTCGACATCAAG
>DATDEW010000066.1:0-3750 GCA_036522935.1 Kapaibacterium sp. (SeqCode) | reverse complement strand
CATGATTCATTGCTTTCGTATAATTCTGGACTTCCTGCCAATCATCCCTAAATTCCGGTCTTACTTCTTCTTTCGGCAAGAGTGCCTCTTCCATATTTGTCTGGGTCCCTTCGATCTTCGATGAGAGTACTGCTTCCTTGATGACGTGCATGTGAATAAAAAGATCGATATTAGGCACAAGTCTTGCGAAGGAATTCAGCTCCCCCATCTTCCTTGATGCGCTTTCAAGTAGTTCATTGAGCGTACCGTCTTTCCATGACCACCCCATATTTATCCGCTCGGGTACGAAGTACCGATATCCATCCCCCTTTTCCTGATGCCCTGCTTTGAATGACTCTACCTCTATTACCATATGCTCTGAAAGTATCCTATAGATTCCGTTAGGTTACTTTTAACCTCGAAAGTATACTATAAATTCCACTAAGTTACTTTTAAGCTTAAAAGTAACTTATAAAAGATCATAGGTTGCTTTGCAATGATTTCCTTAAAACATCAAAAATGCCTATAATATACCTATTCAACATAAATTAGCAATAAAATTTCGCTTTTTGTGTGGTATTCCAGATTATTTCGTATATTTGTATACTGGGGAAGTGGCTAGTGATTAGTGGCCAGTTGGGATTCTTCCTTTGTGAACCTTCGTGCATCCTTTGTGCCTTTGTGTTTAATTCTTCCTTGAATGACGGACTGAAGTCCGTCCCACTATCCCCTATAACCTAACACCTACAACCTTCCCCCATCAAATGTGTAAATTTAGAGCACCACGGAATAAACCGATGATTTTCAGCACATACAAAATTCAGATCCTTCGGCTGGCGCCTCAGGATGACAAGAGAATGGGAAGAAGTGGAGCCAGATCAATACAATTATAATGTTGATCTATATAGCAGTTACCGGGAAAGTCAGTGAAAAATAGAGGGCATTGAATTATCCACAGCTTTTCCCCAAGATTTTTTGTAACCTTTTGGCTTCTCGCGTGTCTTTTATATAGTAAGAATGATATGTCATTACAGATGATCGATACCGTAGAACAGGTTATAGGACTTCCCGAAGCGGAAGCACAGGTTCTATCCGAGCAGGATAGCGCCGACCTTGTTACGTATCGCGAATTCATCAAGGGTGACGACAAAGCATTCCTCCGGTTGTACACCCGCTACGAAGCGCCCCTTCTCCTGTATTGCCGCAAAATGTGCGCCGATAGCCGCATTGCGGAGGACTCGTTCCAGGAGACATGGATGCATACCTTCGAGCTTCGCGGGAAGACCACGAGCTTAGCCATCTTCCGCCCCTTCCTTTTCAGGACGGCACGGAATGTATGTCTGAATAAGCTCCGCCACGAGATGGTCCGCAAGCGCGGTACTGTCGAGCTGACGGATGATGCAGCAAGTGTATCGTATCAATCGGAGTCAGAGCAGGAAGAGCTTCGCCAGCTTATCTCAAGAGCATTAGGCAAATTACCCATTGCCGAGCGCGAGGTATTTGTCCTTCATGAGTATAGTGGTTTTCATTATAATGAGATCGCAACGATATTAGGTCGTTCCGATGCAAGTATCAAAACGCTGGCCTTCAGAGCACGGACCCGATTACGCAAGGTCGTATCGAGCTGGCTCGGGCTTGGCGAGGAAACAGATACTGCGGTCCATCAGCAGTTGTTTGCCAAATTATGGAAGGAATAATATGAATATTCGCGACGAAGAGTTAGTACAACGGTATTTTGACCATTCGATGTCAGGTGCCCAGGAGCAGAACTTCCTCATCGATGTCGCTGCACGCGACGATATGCGGATGGCATTCCGTTCACAGCTTGAACTCCTGAAGGCGATCAAGTTTGATAAAGACGTTCTAGGCGGTACAGGTCTTGTCCGCGAACGTACGCTTGCCGCGCTTGGCTTGACGGCAATGCTCACGGCAACGACCGATGAAGCAGTCGCTGCACCGACCTTCATGCAGAACGTGAGAGGGTTCTTTACGAAGCCATACACAATGCTAGTAGCAGGTGTACTCGCAGGCGGATTAGCAACGTATGCAGTGCTTCCAACGAACACTGTAATGGTTGCCCCAATAGTAAACGAACAACAGATAGTACAGCCGTCATCCGAACAGATGCCGGGTGTCTATATTCCTGAAATTCAGAACAACGTGTCACCTGCAGAGTCGAAGACGACGAATGTAGCGAGAACGACCACACCTGCTAAGCAGGCAGTAACAGATACGAAGCCCGCGGAGACGACACCGGTCGTCAATACGAACGGTGTATCACCTGAAGTCAAGAACAGGGTGATCATCCGCAAGTCCAATGAGGCAAAATGATTCTTTCATTCACATGATCCTTCGTTAGTACGAGATGGGGTGGGCACGCTGCCCGCCCCGTTTCGGTAACAGGCGAAGGGTGGTGCAAACGTGAACTTTCTCCGTTTATAACTTATTGTTATAGTAGAGAAATATGCTGCTTCCGGCAGCAGCCCTTCCAAGTGTCATGTTCGGTACCAAAACACACAGCCCTTCGCGAATAAGCTCCCGTTTCGGGTATGTGGTGTCCCTATTACTCATATTTTCCGCCCCCTCCTTCTCGCAAATTGCTCAGATATCTAAGAATGATACAAAGCGGACTCGACTTGGTGTAACGGGGCTTTATGGTTCGAACATCTCAAGCACCAATATTCAGGAGTTCAGCGGTCAGGAATTCTGCGGCACCTTTGAGCAAGGCGCAGCGCCTGGGTTATCACTTGGTGTTTTCGGTGAGATCCCAATCGCGGCAAGCAGTTTCTCCTTCATACCAAGCGTGGCATATCATAACCTATCGAGCAGCTTTACAACGAACCCGTTCAACTTAGAGCATGCATTTGATATCGGCGCAGGTGATACGGTTCGCATCGACCGTGAACGAGTCTACCAAACGAACGTCTCGACTATTGCCTTCGGAGCCTCAGCAGGATGGCGACCAATTGACCGACTACGTTTCGATGCAGGACTATCATTCGGATTATTTACATCGCATAGTTATACCAAGACCGAGCATCTGCTGACACCCGATGCTGTCTATACTTCGAACAACCTCTCAACCCAAGAGCTTGAGAGCGGCGAGATGGCTGTCAACTCATTCCTGCTTACACTTGAGACAGGTATCGGCTATGACTTCCCTCTTTCGGATAAGGTGACGTTCTCGCCACGCATCAATGCAAGTATCCCGCTGACGTCGATCTCCGAAACAGGCGGCTCAAGTTATAAGACATGGACTATCGCAGGCGGAGCGCAATTATCGGTCGCACTTGATAAAGCTGAAGAACTTTATATTCCGCCGATACCACCGGAGCTTCCGACAGCTGCGCCTGTAGTAATACCGGTTCCTGTTCGTGAACCGGATAAGAGTGTTCTGCGGGTTAATGTCCGAGCTGTTGGTATTACATCGAGCGGTGAGGAAGTCCCCGAGCCGATCGTCTCGATACAAAATGTTCGTGTTACAGATCTTGCACCAACGTTGAACTACGTATTTTTCGATGATGGTAAGGAAGAAATACCCTCGCGCTACCAAAAGATATCTTCCTCAGGCACACGCGGTTTTGATTACTCAATGTTCAATACCGAAAATGCTCTTGAGATACACTACAGTCTCTTGAACATCATTGGCAAGCGATTACAATCCGAACCACAGGCGAAGATAACCTTAACAGGAACAAAGAGTCTGCACTCCGACGGTGACTCACTTAGCGAAGAGAACCTTGCTATGCGTCGAGCAGAGAACGTTGCTCA
>DATDEW010000065.1:0-2927 GCA_036522935.1 Kapaibacterium sp. (SeqCode) | reverse complement strand
AAGCGAACACACTATACAATTGCAATAACACAACATTCTCAAAAGCATGACGGTACTTATCACAGGCGCCGGACGCGGTATCGGCAGAGCAATAGCATTAGCACTTGCATCTAGTGGTCATACCATGATACTCACTGCTCGAACAATGACTGAACTTGAGAGCGTTAAACAAGAGATAGTATCCAATGCAGGCGAAGCATTCATTTATCAATGCGATATCACTTCAAAACCAGCCGTCGCTTCCCTTTTGACTTCTGTAAAGAATGATATTGGCAGCGTCGATATATTGATCAATAATGCAGGTGTCGCCGAATCAGCGAAGCTTGAAGATACCACCGATGAGTTTTGGCAAAAGACATTTGCCGTCAATGTTGACGCTCCGTTCCTCCTTGCTCGTGGCATCGCCCCTGACATGAAAAAGAATGGAAAAGGCATTATGATCAATATTGCTTCGACAGCCGCACTTGAGGGTTTTAACTACACATCGGCATATACTGCTTCCAAACATGCACTTCTTGGCTTATCACGGGCACTTGCAATTGAACTTCGTAAGAGCAATATCTCGGTTCATACTATCTGTCCGGGATTTGTACGGACTGATATACTCACAAAAAGCGTAGAGAACATCACCAAGCGTACCGGCAGATCGAGCACTGACGCCGAGTCAGAGCTTGGCAAGATGAACATGTCAGGGAAGATCATCGAACCAGAGGAAATTGCAAGCATTGTTCTTGAGATCATTTCGGGAGCAAACACGAACGAGCTTATCACTCTCTAAGCTATGCTTGACGCACGAACAGGAGCCATAGTTACAGCATCTATGCTTGCATCACGTCCTTCCTATCGTGATGAGTTACGTCTGCATCTGGCGAAAGTAAAAGCTGATGCTCTTGCTACGCGCGAAGAACTCTATGAAGCGTTTTTGCAGCTGTATCTTTTCGCAGGTTTCCCCGCAGCGCTTGAAGCAAGTCGAGCACTTTTAAGACTATTCCCGATCGCTACAAATGAAGTGAACAACGATATTGCATCGTACTATACTGTCGAGTCATTCGCTCGTCAGGGCGAAGAGCTTTATAAAAAAGTGTACGCCGCAAATCATAATGTCGTCAAGCAAGGGCTTATTGATATTTCGCCCGAGCTTGCCGCATGGGCACTTGTCGAGGGGTATGGCAAGACACTTTCACGAGCGAATCTGGATACAAAGACGCGTGAACTTGCTATCGTTGCTATCCTTACACAGCTTGAATGGGACCGGCAGCTTTTCTCCCATATCCTCGGCTCCCGGAATGTCGGAGCAGTACCGCAAGAGATCACTGAGGCGGCAAGGATAGGTGCAAAGGGCGACGCAAAGAAGTTTGAAATTGCGGAACAACTCATCAGAAAAATCACTTAAAACACCCGCAATGAATACGAGCCGTTTTCTACTGG
Organism: Kapaibacterium sp. (SeqCode); assembly: GCA_036522935.1. Lineage (GTDB taxonomy): Bacteria > Bacteroidota > Ignavibacteria > Palsa-1295 > Palsa-1295 > DATDEW01. The sequence continues at coordinate 1,499 of DATDEW010000065.1, read as the reverse complement.
TTTTCCTCGCATTTCTTACCGTTAGCTGCGGGAAGAACTATGACGCGCCGCCGACTATTTCCACAAGCGGATACGACGGCGCAGGTACGCGCCATATCCCGAAGGTAGGTTCGCCGGGCACGGTCACGAAGATACTCGATGAGAAACTCACGCTTGCAAGAGCTGAATTCACAACATCCCCTGTCAGCTTCCGCGATGGAAGCGGATATGTGGTCGGGACCCGTGATGGCAAGGTAGCCGTCTTTTCACCTGAAGACTCATTGCTCGCTATTGATACACTTGTGAGCGAGTCGCCCGTTCTTGAGCTTCTTGTCGATTCATCTTCTGTAGTTGTGATACAAACCGATGGGCACATTACTTACCTTCCAAAAGATCGTACTCACAAAAGGACTATCTTTGCTTCGACTCCCGCATTGTGCAATTCTATCTTTACCGGAGAGAAGCTGATCATAGCAACGGATTTGTCTGTTATCATGTATCCGATCTGGAGATCGAACGAACATATTTCAACCCGCTATACACTCTACCCTCGATCACTTGCGTATGATAAGGATGCAAAGCTCATCTATCTCGCCCTGACAACCAATTCAAGTGAGGGTGCAGATAGCATTCTTTGTATTTCCGAAGATGGAAGGATCATTTCACGGACAGGATTTCCAAATATGCGTATCAGTTCGAACCTGACGCTCGTTGGTCAGGAGAACAAGCGTGTAGCATTCGGATATTTCGGCGACCTGAATCCGCAAAGCTCTGTACGCAGAACATACGTTGCTCTCTATGAAGGCATTGCAGAAGGCAAACCAAAGCAAGTTGCAAAGCAAGAGATCCCATATATTCCAATGAACATTGCATCGAACGGAGAGCTGATAATTTCTTCCGGCTTCCGTGAGCGTTCGGAAGAACTTGCATCAGGGATCGATGCATTTGATGTTTCATCACTTGAAAAGCGCTGGCAGCGCAGGTTCTCCGAGCCGCTTGTTGCACCCGTAAGTATTTCTGCCGAGAACATCTATTTCACTCTTAGCTTCCCGACAACTGCCGAGACGCCATCGAACGGACTCTTTTATGTACTCACGGCGTCTACCGGAAAAACCGACAGAGAAGTTGCGATAGAAGGTGTACTAAGCGGCTTTGCTGCAGGGATGCCGATGCCCTTCAGGGAAGATGCGCTCATGTTATCCGATAACCAAAAACCAATTATCTACATTATCCGAGACTGATGGATCTTTTCAATAAGCTAATTGCCTCACTTTTGCCGATCGTCCCGAAGGGTATTGTTCGGAAAGTAAGTGCTCGGTATATCGCTGGTGATTCTCTACCCGATGCTGTACGATGTGTTCGCTCCCTCAATAGCGAGGGTGCAATGGCAACAGTTGATGTCCTCGGAGAGTACATCAAGAACATTGGTGAAGCGGATGAGAATACACGTTACTCATGTGAAGTACTCGAGACAATTGAGCGGGAAAAGATCGACGGTAATCTTTCGATAAAGCTTACAT
>DATDEW010000064.1:0-3501 GCA_036522935.1 Kapaibacterium sp. (SeqCode) | reverse complement strand
GTTCGATTGGCTTGTCGCACGCGAGAACTCCGAAAATTTCCGAAATTTCACTGCCCGCCTCGGCTACTATTATGCACAAAGTCTGGGTGATGGCGGAGCGGCATACCGCGAGCAATACATACCTGCCGAATTCCATATCCGTGCATATTCTATCGGGGGTATACTTGTCACAGACAGAAATAGGGTAGAGATAGGGAAGACTGGCGGTACAAATGTTTTTCGGTATCGTAATAGATTGACAATTGAAAGACAATTCAAACTTATTGATCAGATTCGTATCACACCCTATGCTAACATTGAGGCATCATACGATAGCAGGTATGATACTTTCAACCGTATCAAAACCACTGTCGGTGCGAAACTTCCTATTTTTTCATTTCTCTCTATTGACGGATACTATGCCTTTTCAAATGATACTCGTTCGTCGATCCAGAACAAACACGGTGCCGGATTGACACTTAACCTGTATGTTGAGCCCAAGGATATCTTTAACTGAACATACAGTTAACGAATCGGAATCATTTATACCCTTTAGCCATTTGCTACACAGTACTTTCACTATATTTTGCATATATCATGAAAAATAAGATACTTCTCATCTTGCCTTGCCTGGCTCTGCTTTGGGGCTGCTATCCGGGTGGCGCTGACTATGTAGATCAGCTCGATATTGTTCTCTCCAATTATTCTCAGGACAATGATTTCTCGAAAATGAAGACATTTGCTATGTCTGATTCGATCGTTAAAGTAACCGATGACCAACTTTTGACGCAGTTTATTAAGCAGTCCAATGCTGCTCTGATTACTTCTCGTATTCGTCAGAATATGGCTGCGTATGGTTGGACAGAGGTTGATGAAAGCCAATCACCCGATGTCGTTATCTTGAACGCAGCAATGGAGACGACCTATATCAGCTATTACTATAGCTATTGGGGATGGTATGGATATGGTGGTGGTTGGTATTATCCCTATTACCCACCATATTATTCAACCTATACAACGGGTTCACTTCTGGTACAAATGTTAGATGTAAAGAACTTAGGACCCGAAGATCAGGGGACAATGGTTTGGACAGGGCTCGTCAATGGCCTCATGTCAGGAAGTTCAGCGTCGTTCTCTACGCGCGTGAATAAGAGCCTTGATCAGCTCTTCGCACAGTCAGCATACTTAAAGCACTAAGAAAGGACACAACAATGAAAAACAAAATATCATATATTATCCTTTCGCTCATGCTGGCATGTTCGACCACAGCATTTGCCCAGCACCAGATGTTCTACTCTTTCCAGTATTCGCCGGCGATTTCTACCGGTGCTCTTAACGATTATATAGGCGAGATGAGCTGGGGCGGTGTAGGCTTTGATTATCGTGGGTTTACAACCCCTAACTTTGCATATGGTGTATCGTTCGATTGGAACGTGTTCTACGAGCATCAGCCATATGGGACATATACCGAGAATACGCTTACCATATCCGGTGAGCAGTACCGCTATGTGAACACATTCCCAATGCTTATAGCTGCGGATTACTTCACAGGCGAACGTGGTGATGATACACGCTATTTCGGCGGGTTGGGCATCGGCACAATGTACGCAACAAAGTCGACACAGATGGGTGTCTACGAATTATACTCTGATGGCTGGTTCTTTACATTAGCACCGGAGGTCGGGACACATGTGAATATCGGTAGAGGTACAGATATGCTTATTGCTGCAAAATACCGCTACGGATTTGCAAACAAGAACTTTGAAGCATTGTCGTACTTTGCACTACAGGTAGGGTTCGTCTTCCAAGGACGCTAACCCGTTGAAATGACATATTGTCTATGCCTGTGTCTATTACTGACACAGGCATTTTTTTTAGATAGAAGAGTGTTGTGAGTTCAACTATCTTTTCTAATTATTGATAGGTAATACCATATGCGTCACTATATCAGTCTTCTCCTTTTCGCCGCCCTATTATGTGTTGGTAGTTCAGTACAAGCGCAAGATGCAAGTTGGCCCCGTGTCGTTACTACCTCTGATGGCGCAACGGTAACACTCTATCAGCCAACTCCGGAAAGCTTTGTTGGAGATAAACTTAAAATGCGTACGGCTGTGTCGATAAAGCTGAAATCCACCGATGCTCCGAAGTTTGGCGCAATATGGGCGGAAGCGAAGATGCAAACTGATCGTACAACCCGCATGGTCACACTTGAAAGTATTACGATCACAGATGTGAAATTTCCCGGCGAAAATGACCAAGCCAAGATAACGAAGTTTAAGGCGTTGCTTGAAACAGAGATCCCCAAATGGGATTATCCGATATCGCTCGATAAGCTTCTTGCATCTGTAGAGGAAGAGAATAAGATACAAGACGCAAATCTGAAGAACGATCCGCCGATTATTTATTACCGCAAAGAGCCAACGCTCTTAGTAAATTTTGACGGTGCACCAAGGGTGCAGAAAGATGAGCAGATGAATATGGAGCGTGTGGTCAACACTCCGATCCTTATCATCAAAGCACCTGAAGACTCAAAGTTCTATCTCTATTCAGGATTATGGTACATGGCTTCTGATGTGAAGGGGACATGGTCGCAGGCATCCAAATTGCCTTCTTCGATAGAGTCTATATCAAAGCAGGTCAAAGAGCAAGAGTTAAAGACACAAAAAGAGAATGGTGCTACTCCTCCGGCAGCAACTCCATCAAAGATAATAACGAGCGAGAAGCCGGCAGAGCTTATCCAATCAAAAGGCGAAGCAAAGTTTACAGCGATCGATAAGACAAAGCTTCTGTACATGTCGAACTCCGATGATGACATCTTCATGGAGATCACAAGCCAAAAGTATTATATACTTCTTTCGGGTAGGTGGTACTCATCCGATAAACTTGAAGGACCGTGGTCGTTCGTTGCTGCCGATAAACTTCCTTCTGACTTTGCGATGATACCGGAAGGTTCGGCAAAGGATGGCATATTAGCAAGTGTAGCAGGAACAAGTGCAGCACGTGAAGCAGTAATGGATGCACAGGTTCCTCAAACAGCCGCCATAGATATTGCGACAGCAAAGTGTACGGTTTCCTATGATGGTGAACCAAAATTTGAAAAGATAGATGGTACATCTCTTGAACTTGCGATGAATACCTCATCAACAGTGATGAGAACAGGGCAGACATATTATGCGCTTGATAAAGGAATATGGTTTAAATCCGCATCTGCAAAAGGACCATGGGCTGTCGCCGATAAACGCCCAGAAGATGTTGACAACATACCACCGTCAAGTTCAGCATATAATGCAAAGTATGCATATATCTATGAGGTAACTCCAACAACAGTATATGTAGGATATACACCGGGGTATACCGGTACGTATGTGTATGGACCAACGGTAGTCTACGGGACGGGATACTATTACTATCCATGGTACGGCGCGTATTATTACCCACGTCCGTATACATACGGCTATGGCATGGCGTATAATCCGTATTATGGTTGGGGTATGCACGTGGCTTTCCATATTGGATTTCATG